>DASYCE010000016.1 GCA_036500345.1 Gemmatimonadales bacterium
TTCATCAAGATCGGCACCATCGCCGGACTCGCCTTCGGGATCATCGTGACGTTGCCGGAGATGAAGCTGCCGGCGATGACGCAGTTCGTGAACGGGACCGGGCCGGTCTTCGCGGGGTCGCTCTTCCCGTTCTGCTTCATCACCATCGCGTGCGGCGCAATCTCCGGATTCCACGCCCTCGTCTCCAGCGGCACCACGCCGAAGATGCTCGATCGCGAGAGCGACGCGCGCGTGATCGGTTACGGCGCGATGCTGATGGAATCGCTTGTCGCGGTCATGGCGATGTGTGCGGCGTCGATCCTCGATCCCGGCGTCTATTTCGCGATGAACGCGCCGCTCGCGCTCCTGGGCACGACCGGAGCAAGCGCGGTGCAGGCGGTGCAGCACTGGGGATTCACGCTGGCGCCGGGACAGATGGATGCGCTGGCGCATGCGGTCGGCGAAACGACGCTGATGGCCCGCACCGGAGGCGCGCCGACGCTCGCGGTCGGGATGGCGCAGATCCTGTCACGCGTCTTCGGTCAATCGCTGATGGGGCTCTGGTACCACTTCGCCATCATGTTCGAAGCACTCTTCATCCTCACCACCATCGACGCCGGCACCCGCGTCGGCCGCTTCATGATGCAGGAGCTCGGCGCGCAGATCTGGCCGGCGCTCGGGGAGACGTCGTCGTATCCCAGCACCATCCTCACATCCGCGCTGATCGCTGCCGCGTGGGGATGGTTCCTGATCCAGGGCGTGAACGATCCGCTCGGCGGGATCAACTCGCTCTGGCCGCTCTTCGGGATCAGCAACCAGCTCCTCGCCGCGGTGGCGTTGTCGGTCGGCACCACATTGATCATCCGGGTCGGGCGGGCGCGCTATGCGTGGACCACGTTGCTGCCGCTCGCATGGCTTCTCGCGGTCTGCAGCGCCGCCTCGTGGCAGAAGATGTTCGCCGCCGATCCCCATCTTGGATTCATCTCGCATGCCGCGACCATCGCAGCGGCCATTGCCGGCGGCACCATGGAGAGTGCGCGCGGCGCGCGGCTGATCTTCAACGATCGCGTCGACGCGGTGCTGTGCGGACTCTTCCTGGTGATCACCTGGGCGGTCGTCCTGTCGTCGGCGCGGGTGTGGCTGCGCTCGGTGCGGTCGCCCGCCGCGCAGCCGGTGATGAACACCGAGGGGATCGCATGACGCACGCTACCGCCGACGCCCGATCGGCCTCGCGCGCCCGGCAGATCATGACTGCGATCCGCCGGATCGTCGGCATGCCGGATTACGACGCCTACGTCGCGCACCTTCGCGATCACCACCCGGAATGCGTGCTGCCCACCGAACGCGAGTATTACGAGCTCTATCTGCGCGGACGCTACGGCGGCGGCTTCAGTCGCTGCTGCTGACTACCGCGGCATCCCGGCGATGCATTCGATTTCGACTTTCGCCGCCGGACTGACGAGTGCCGCCGCAATCACCGTGGACCGCGCCGGTGGATCCTTGGGAAATGCCGCCGCGTACGCCTGATTCATGCCGCCGAAATCCTTGAGGTCGATCAGGAATACGGTGCACTGTGTCACGTTCTCCATCGTCGTCCCTGCCTTCTCGAGCACGCCGCGCACATTCTCGAGCGCCTTGGTGGTCTGCCCCTGAATGGTGGAATCAGGCGCCGCGCGGCTCACGCCGAGCTGTCCCGAGACGAAGACGAAGTCGCCGAACCGGACTGCGGGCGACAGCGTGGCCGACGGTGTGCCGACCACCTGGCGGACCGGGGCTTGCGCTGACCCCGCGCTTGCTGCGACGATCCATACCGTAAAACTTCCTGCCAACAACTTCCGAAAGCTGGTCATGCCGAACCTCTGCGGGCTGGAGTGTGGCTCGTCGGCGCGCAATTGCGGGCGCCGGCGACGCCGGGGCGGTGTTGCGGTCGCGGTCATTCCGGTATTCCTCGCGATGATCGGCTGCAATCATCGGCCTGTCGGCCTCTACACTAGCGCGCAGGCGACGCGTGGCAAGGATGTCTACGCCGGGATGTGTCTCTCCTGCCATGTCGGGATGGGGAACCACACCGGCGCCAAGTTCCGCGCGCAGTGGAACGGACACGCCGTCGGCGAACTCTATGGATTCATCCATGACAACATGCCGCAGAACGATCCGGCGTCGCTTCCGGACGCCGATTATGCCGCGGTCGTCGCGTATCTGCTTCAGGTCAATGGCATGCCCGCGGGCGCAACGCCACTCCCGCCGGACACGCTGGCACTGGCTCACGATACCATCGCTGTGACACCCGCAACACGCTGATTCCCGGAGACGAAATCATGGCTGCACCGTCGGTCCTGCGTCGAAGCGCCGTCGCTGTCCTGCTCACCGTCACGGCCCTCGCCGGTGTCCCTCGCAACCACGCCGCGGCCCAGGCACGCACTGCGCTGGTTCGCGGCAATGCGCCGGGTGAATGGCGCTACTGGGGCGGTGACGCCTGGAGCACCCGCTATTCGCCGCTCGATCAGATCAACGCCGCCAACTTCAATTCGCTGCACATCGTGTGGCAATGGAAGGCCGGCGATTTCGGTGCAGACGAGTACTACCGCACCACGCCGCTCTATGCCAACGGGCGCATTCTCACCGTGGCGACGACGCACCGCGACGCCTTCGCGATCGATCCCGCGACCGGCAAGACGCTCTGGGAGTGGGTCAATCCCGAGACGATCCGCTATCAGAAGGCGCCGCGGATGTTCGCCGGCCGTGGACTCGCCTACTGGACCGACAATCACGAGGAACGGGCGATCGTGATCACGCCCGGATACCATCTCGTGTCGATCGACGCCAAGACCGGGAAGCTCGACCCGAATTTCGGACACGCTGGCATCGTCGATCTCGAGGAGGGGCTCGGATACCCGCTGGTGCCGCTTGCCGTCGATGACACCGGCGCATTGGTGATCAGTGAAGCGAATCCGGCGCGCCGCGCTCGGCCGGGAGAGAAGTGGGATGCCGCGACACGGACCGGCGCCGACGGCAGCGTCGGGATCGACCCGGCCAACGGCGAGATCGCGTCCAGCTCACCGGCGATCGTGGTCGGCGACGTGATCATCGTCGGCAACTCGTCGATCCATGGGTACTATCCGCTCCACCTGCACAACATTCCGGGATTCATTCGCGGCTTCGACGTCCACACCGGAAAGCTGCTCTGGAAGTTCAACCTGATTCCGCAGGCCGGCGAATTCGGCGCCAATACCTGGACGCGCGGCACCAAGCTCGGCACTCCCGGCGTCGGCAAGAACGATGCATGGGCGCCGTATTCCGCCGATCCTGACCTCGGACTGGTGTATATCGGCGTCGGCGAGGGGCTCAATGATGATTACGGCGGTCATCGTCCCGGCGCCAACCTCTTCGGCAATTCGATCGTGGCGCTCGATGCGAAGACCGGTGTTCGCAAGTGGCACTTCCAGCTCGTGCACCACGATATCTGGGACTACGATGTGCCGATGGCGCCGAATCTTCTCGACGTCACGGTCAACGGACAGAAGCGGAAGATCATCGCGGCGACCACCAAGCAGGGGTGGGTCTACGTCTTCGATCGCGTCACCGGCAAGCCGATCTGGCCGATGCCCGAGACACCGGTCGAGCAGAGCGAGGTCCCCGGCGAGAAGACCTGGCCGACGCAGCCGATTCCATCCCGGCCCGCGCCCTACTCGCAACAGGGACTCGTGGCGAGCGACCTGATCGACTACACGCCCGCGATCAGGGATTCGGCCCGCAAACTCGCCGAGCGCTGCCGCATGGGGCCGTACTTCGTGCCACCGTCACCGGCCGACGGCCACGGTGCGGCCGGACCGGCGAAGTACAGCTGCTCATGGTATGCGCCGGGTGCCGCAGGCGGCGTGAATATCGATGGCGGGACCGCCGCCGATCCCGAAACCGGGATGATCTACGTCGGCGGGCAGAGCGGTGTGCAGCCCCTCGGCATCCAGAAGGATCCCTGCTCCGAGCACGCCTACAGCGAAACGCACAACAGCTGCGGACTCCCCGGCGCGCTCCCGCCGCCGGCGGGATACACGGCGACCGAGACTCCGGGCCGGGGCGGGCGCGGCGGTGGTCGCGGCGGCGCACCATCGATCGGCGGCGTCTCGATCGTGAAGCCGAAGGAATTCGGCGGCGTCACCGCGTACAACCTCAATTCGGGTGACAAGATCTGGTGGATTCCCAACGGCGGGCAGATGCGGCCGGTGACATCCGCCGATCCGCTCTTCGCCGGGATCTCCCTGCCGCCGATCCCGGCCGGCAACGGCCAGGCGCAGGTGATCAACACCAGGACGCTGGTGATCTACGGCACCGGCCGCAGTGGCGGCGCGCCGAACGCGACACCGGAGTTGTATGCGCTGGACAAGATGACCGGCAAGCAGGTCGGCGCCGTCCAGATCCCGTCGAAGACCAGTGCCGTGCCGATGACGTTCATGCACGACGGCAAGCAGTACATCGTCTTCGCAACCGGGGTCGGGTCGAACACGTCGCTCGTGGCGCTGACGCTACCGCGGTAGCGTCACGCGTTGGCGGAGAAGGCGCCTCGTGCCACCAGTGGAGCTGTCGTGGGGAGTGCGAATAGTGATGACGAGCTTCTGCAGCGCGACCGTATCGGCTGCAAGCTCGGCGCTCCCCGCGGGCATGCCGTTGAGCTTGAGGAGATACGCTGTCACGTCGAGATAGTCCTGCTGCGAGAGCGTGCCGGGATCATCATCCGGCATCGTGCTCCGGAGATAATCGAAGAGTGAACGCACGGTTCGGCCCTGCCACGATGTCCGGAAGTCCGGTCCGGTGTGATCGGCCTCGAGATGGCACCGCCCGCACTGGACCTGGTATACCTGGCCGCCACGAACACCCTGCGCGGCGGTGTACATCCCGGCGGCGGTTGCCGCGGCAGCGGAATCCGACTGCGCAGCCGCCTCGCCGGACGTTCCGGCAATCAGCGCGACGACCAGGACTGCACGATGCAGCAACGCCACGAGCACACTCCGATTCGATCGCTGGACCGCACCTGCGAAGTGGTATAATCTCTAGGTATCCCAGCACTTCGCCAACTCCACCCCTGCGACCGCCGGTAGTGCGGCCGCGACAGCCACTTCCGCACTCGCTTTCGTTGACAGGAGTTTGAGATGCCGCGACGCCGTGTTCCAGATCCCGACGTGTCGATCCTCCCTCGCCGCGACTTTCTCAAGGCCGCCGGGTTGGGCGCCGGTGCGCTGATCGCCGGCAGCACCACGGCGCTCGAAGCCGAGGCCGCGCCAAAGCGGCGCACCTTCCCGAGCGTGACACCGCCGTCGTTCCGCGTGATCGTGATCGGTGCCGGCGCGTTCGGTGGCTGGACGTCGTATCACCTCCGCCATCTCGGCGCGCACGTCACGATGGTCGACGCGTACGGCCCGGCGAATTCCCGCGCCACGTCCGGCGACGAATCCCGCGGTGTTCGTTCATCCTACGGCGACAAGGCGGCACCGGTCGGCGAGCTCTGGTCGGCATGGGCGCGCGAAGCGATGCATCGCTGGCCGGCGTTCGACCGCGAGTGGGGACACGACCTCAAATCGCAGATGTTCTGGAAGACGGGCGATGTCTTCCTGCGCCCCGACTGGCAGCCCGATATCAAGCGGACCCGCGAAATCTGGGACAAGGCGAAGGTCCCGCACGAAGTGCTCACCCCGGACGAATGCCGCTATCGCTGGCCGCAGATCAACATCGACAACATCACCGCAATCCTCTACGAACCCGACGCCGGCGTCGTCCGGGCACGACGCGGCGCGCAAGCGGTCGCGTCGGTCGTGACCCACGCGCTCGGCGTCAAGCTGATCATCGCCCACGCGCGCCCCACCGACCCGGTCAACGGCCGCATGAACGAGCTCGCGCTGATCAACGGCGACAAGCTTCGCGCTGACGCCTATGTCTTTGCCTGCGGCCCGTGGCTGCCGAAGGTCTTCCCCGACCTTCTCGGCAACAAGTTCCGTCTCCCGCTCGGTCAGGTGGTGTACTACGGGACACCGCCGAGCAGCGATGCCTTCACCTTCCCCAACATGCCGAGCTTCAACTTCCCCGGCGTCACCGGATGGGTGGCGCTTCCGGAAGACAGCCGTGGCTTCCGCGTGCGCGGCACCGAGAGCGGCCCACGCCCGGCACCCGCGGCAACGGACACCACCGGCCGGGGTGGGCGCGGCGCGGCAGCTGGAGCGACGCCCGGAGCAGCCACCGATTCGGGACGAGGCGCAGGGCAGCGCGGTGCTGCCCCCGCGGATTCGACCGGCCGCGGCGGCGGTCGCGGCGGCGCTGGAGCTGCGACTCGCCCGCCCGCCGATCCCGCGCAGCAGGATCCCGATCTGAGCACGCGGTGGTTCGACATCGCGACGCAGGCGCGCCAGCGCGAGTTCGTCAATCATCGCTTCCCCGGGATGAAGGATGCCCCGGTAGTCGCCACGCACGCCTGTCACTACGAAACGACCAGCTCGCGGAATTTCATCATCGATGTACATCCGCAGATGAGCAACGTCTGGATCGCCGGCGGCGGCAACGCCGAGGCGTACAAGTCGGGGCCGGTCATCGGCGAGTACGTCGCGCGTCGCGTCACCGGCCACCCGGGAGATCCGGCGATCGCCACGCAATTCAAGATCCCGAAGGACGGATATCCCGCACCGGGAACGCCTGCAGATAGCGCCAGCCGTGCCGGGCGTGGCGGCCAACCGATTCCGGCGCGTACCGGCGGCGGATATGACGAGTTCGAGGACGAGGAGTATTGATGCCGCGGCGCCCACGCGCGTTGATGACGGCGTTGGTCACCTGCACCGCAGCCGGAGCGCTCGCGGCGCAAGCGACACCGACCAACGACGCTCCCAATCCGTATCGCACCATTGAGAACTGGGCCAAGCTTCCCGACGGTCGCACCTGGGGATCGACCAGCGGCGTCGCGATCGATCGCGACGGATCGTCGGTCTGGGTCGCCGAACGCTGCGGTGCCAACAGCTGCGCGTCGTCGGATCTCGCGCCGATTCTCGAATTCGACGCGTCCGGTACCCTGGTTCGATCATTCGGACAGGGGATGTTCGTCACCCCGCACGGGCTTTTCGTCGATCGCAACGACAACATCTGGGTGACCGATTGCGCCTGCACCGGTGCCGGGCGCGGCGGTGGACGAGGCCGCGGCGCTGATACCGCATCTGGACGCGGCGGACCACCGCCGGCATCACCACCAGCGACCACCGCACCGCGCGGCGATCTCGTCTACGAGTTCTCCTCTGACGGCAAGCTGCTCCTCACGCTCGGCACCCCAGGCGGCGCGCGCGAGCCGGGATATTTCTTTCAGCCCAACGCGGTCCTCGTCGCGCCGAACGGCGACATCTATGTCTCCGAAGGGCACTCCTCCGCCGCCGGCGCCACCGCGCGCGTCCTCAAGTTCGACGCGCACGGTACCTTCGTCGCCAGCTGGGGGAGCAAGGGAAACGGGCCAGGGCAGTTCGACCAACCGCACGCGCTGGCGATGGATTCGCGCGGCCGGCTCTTCGTCGGCGATCGCGCCAATAATCGGATCCAGATCTTCGACCAGAGCGGCAAGCTCCTCGACACCTGGTATCAGTTTTCGCGGCCGAGCGGGATCTACATCGACCAGCATGATTCGATCTACGTCGCGGATTCCGAATCGGGGAGCATCGCCCGCGATCGCACCGACTGGAAGCGCGGCATCCGCATCGGCAGCGTGCACGACGGGAAGGTGATCGCGTTCATCCCCGATCCCGTCGAAACCGCGACGAACACCAGCGCCGCCGAAGGAGTCGCCGTCGACGTGCACGGCGTGATCTACGGCGCCGAGGTCGGTCCGCGCGCCCTGAAGCGATACATCAGGAACTAGCCGGCGCGATTGTCGCCGGCCGACGTCAACTCCGGAGCCGCTCCATGATCGGAATGCGTCCGCGCCTTGTCATCGCCACCATGGCGGTCGTTGCCGTGGTGGTCTCCCAGCGCACGCACACCGTGCGCGCCGCAACGCCGCGCGCAGCGGGCCCGGCGCCGCATTTCACCGTCGATCCGTTCTGGCCCAGGCCGCTGCCGAATCACTGGCTCCTCGGCTCCGCCACCGGCGTCGCCGTCGACTCGCACGACAACGTCTTCGTGCTGAACGTGCCGACGTCGTTCAATGCACGCACCGAAATCGGCGGCGCGACAACACCGCCGACCGGCAATTGCTGCTTCCCCGCCCCACCGGTCCTCGAGTTCAATCAGGCCGGTGAATTGATCGGACACTGGGGCGGTGCCGGCTCCGGGTACGACTGGCCTGCGACGCCATCAGGGATCGCACTCGATGCCGACGACAACGTCTGGATCGGTGGCAGCGGTGTCGCCGACGGACAGATGCTGGAGTTTTCGCACGACGGCAAGTTCATCCGGCAGATCGGCAAGCCGGTCACTCCCGCGCGTGACAGCACACCTGGCCGCGGCGGTGGACGTGGACGCGGCGGCGGGGTGCAGGGTCCTGTCGCACAGCCACCCGGCAACAGCGCTGATCTCAATGCGTTCGGCGCGCCGGCGGGGATCGCCTTCGATGCAGCCGCAAGACTCGCCTACGTTGCCGATGGGTACCGCAATCGGCGGGTGGCGGTGCTCAACCTCGCCAACGGCACGATCGAGAAGGTCTGGGGCGCCTACGGAGCACTCCCCGACGATCGTGCAGCGACTCCCTACGCCTCAGACGCTCCACCGGCAAAGCAGTTCGCGGCGCCGGATTGCGTCCACGTCGCGACCGACGGCACCATCTACGTCTGTGATCGCGGCAACGACCGTATCCAGGTCTTTCACAAGGATGGCTCGTTCGTGAAGGAACAGACCGTCGCCGCCGGGACGCGTGGCGAAGGATCGGTCTGGGACATCGCCTTCTCGCGCGACGCGGCGCAGCGATATCTCTACGTCGCCGACGGGATGAACGAGCGGATTCACGTCCTCGATCGCCAGACACTGCAACCGATCACCGCTTTCGGCGACGGCGGACGCTATCCTGGGCAATTTCTCGCGGTGCACAGCCTCGCCACCGATTCACACGGCAATCTTTTCACCGCCGAGACGTACGAAGGGAAGCGGGTGCAGCGCTTCATCCTCGGCGGCACGCTCGCAAATCCGCCGGCCGATCAGGGAACGGTGTGGGGCGCGGCAACGCACGTCGCGCCGCACGCCGCACCCTCGGCGACCGTGGTGGCGCCACGCTTTGCCGTCGATCCCCAGTGGCCCAAGCCCCTTCCCCATCATTGGGTGATCGGAATGACCGTCGGCGTTGCGGTTGACGCGCACGACCACGTCTTCATCGTGCAGCGCCCCCGCAGCGTGAATCTCGCAACGGAGGCTGGCGGCGCGGCGAATCCCGCGACCGCCGACTGCTGTATACCAGCGCCTCCGGTTCTCGAGTTCGATCCCGCGGGAAATCTGGTGAATTCGTGGGGCGGCGCGTCGCCACAGTACGACTGGCCCAATGGGACCGGCGCATCCGGTGAGCACGGCATCGCCATCGATGGCCAGGGCAATATCTGGCTCGGGAGCACCGGCGTGACCGACCGTCAGATCCTCAAGTTCACCCACGACGGCAAGTTCATTGCGCAGTTCGGCAAGCCGTCGGCCGGCAAGAACTCGCTCAGCACCACCGACTTCGCCGGCGTCGCCACGATGTCGTTCGACGACAAGGCCAACGAGGCGTTCGTCGCCGACGGCTATCGCAATCGCCGCGTCGTCGTGATCGACATGACCACCGGCGCGGTCAAGCGCTTCTGGGGAGCGTACGGTCACAAGCCCGATGACGACGACAACACCGCGTACGTCCCGGGCGGGCCGCCGTCACAGCAATTCGGCAACCCGGTCCACTGCGCCATGCTCGCCAACGACGGACTGCTGTACGTGACCGATCGCAAGAACGACCGCATCCAGGTCTTCCACAAGGACGGCACGTTCATCAAGGAAAAGATCATCGCGCCCGAAACCCTCGGCGACGGCTCGGTGTGGGAAGTCGCATTCTCACGCGATCCCGCGCAGAAGTACATGTACATCACCGATGGCAAGAACGAGAAGATCTACATCATGGATCGCCAGTCGCTCGACGTCCTGACCACCATCGGCGACGGCGGGAGGCAGCCCGGCGAGTTCTTCGGCGTGCACAGCATCGCCACGGATTCGAAGGGGAACATCTATACCGCGGAAACCTACGAGGGACGCCGGCTGCAGAAGTTCAACTACCAGGGAATCGGACCCGTCGCAAAGGGCGATCAGGGCGTCACCTGGCCGGTGAAGTGACCCCTAGTGCGACATCGAGTAGATCAGGTAGTTGACGCCGAGCTTGTACGCTTCGTTGTCCTGCGGCACGGGATAGCGTCCCTGTGCCGCAAATTCCCAGTAGTCCGAGATGTCGGTGTTGAAGTTGATCATCGCGAGCAACCGCTTGCCGGGATCGTTGTCGTCGTAGATTCCGCGAAGCAGCGGCGGCCCCGCATCGTACGCCTGCGGCAGGATGTTGAATGAGTTGATCTCGAAGAACGAATGGAAGATCGGATCGGTCGGCTTCAGGTCCACGACCCGGCCCTGCGGCAGGATCCGCCGCATGTTCGCCGCGAATCCATCCCAGCCAATTCCCCCGAACCGCCCCGGATCGCGAAAGTCGTCGAAGATGATGAATCCGCCCTTCTCCAGATATTTCCGGAGATTGAGCGCGTCCTTGTCCGACAGTTCCCAGAAATCGGCCTCCGCCATGTACGCGACCGGATACTTGAAGAGCTTCGGATCGCCCACATCGTACACGACGCCGGTCTCGAGCCGAGGCTGCGCCGTGCTGAGCGAATTCAGGATCTGCATCAGGTTCCGCTCGGCGAGGTCATAGCCGTGCGCCCACGGCGGGAGACCGCGATAGTAGTACGGGTTGCCGGGGCCGCCCACCGTATAGCTCAGCCGGGCGAATGTGAAGCGACCATCGTACGGAATGTTCTCGATGGAGAGATTGACCGGCGCAAACGACCGGCGGCCGAAGCCTTGTGCGGATGCAGGGTGAAACCCCGCTCCACACAATGCCACGGCCGCCAGAATCCCGCCGAATCGCGCCATCAATGAATCGTGCACCGGCCGCGCCGGAACGCAAGTGCGCTACTTGAGGAAGAGCAGCTCCCGGTAGGTCGGCATCGGCCAGAGATCGGCCGCGACGTGCGTTTCGAGCTCGTCAACCGCTTCGCGGAGCGCTGCCATCGCCGGGCGCACCTTTGCCCGGAAATGCGCCGCGTGGCGCAGCGGATCATCGTCCTCATGCGCGGCGGTCGTCTCGACCGCAACCAGTGCCTTGCGGGTGGAAGTGACCAGCGCCGCGAACGCCTCCAGCGCCTTCACCGTGTCGTCGCAGTCGACGCCGGCACTCTCCGTGGCGGTGACCGCGGCAGCAAGCTCGGTCTGCTGCCGGATCGCCGCCGGTAGCACCATCGTCCGGGTCATCGTCGTCATCATCTCGGCTTCGATGCCAAGCTGCTTGACGAACTTCTCCACCGCGATGTGATACCGCGACTCCACCTCGGCCTTGGTCAGCACGCCGTACTTCTTGAACAGGTCGACCGTCTTCTTCGCCTTGAGGACCGGGAACGCCTCGACCGAATCGCGCAGGTGCGGGAGACCGCGCTTCGCCGCTTCCTTGTGCCAATCCGGCGAGTAGCCGTCGCCATCGAACACCACGCGCTTGTGTTCCTTCACCACCCGCTTCAGCACGCCCAGGACCGCGCCCTGCAGCTTCGCGGCTGTCGGGTTGGGGCCGGCGGCCTTCTCGAGTTCGGTGGCGAGATAGTCCAGCGATTCCGCGGTGATGGCGTTGAAGACCGTCGTCGGCCATGCCACCGATGCGGTGGACCCGACCGCGCGGAACTCGAACTTGTTGCCGGTGAACGCGAAGGGAGAGGTCCGGTTGCGATCGCCCGAGTGCCGCGGGATCTGTGGCAGCGTCAGCGCACCGAGGTCGAGCGTGCCGCCCTTGATGGTGCGCTTCGGCAGTCCCTGCTCGATCTGCTCGAGGATGTCGGAGAGCATGTCGCCGAGGAAGATCGAGATGATCGCCGGCGGTGCCTCGTTGGCCCCGAGACGATGATCGTTCCCGGCGGCGGCGATGGACGCCCGCAGCAGGTCGGCGTGAATGTCGACGGCGCGAACCACCGCGCAGAGGAAGGTCAGGAACTGCATGTTGCTGTGCGTGTCGTCCTGCGGATCGAGCAGGTTGACGCCGGTGTCGGTCGACATCGACCAGTTGTTGTGCTTGCCGCTGCCGTTCACGCCGGCAAAGGGCTTCTCGTGCAGCAGTGCCTTCAGGCCGTGCCGGTCGGCGACGCGACGGAGGATCTCCATCAGCACCATCTGGTGGTCGCTGGCAATGTGCGCCGTCTCGAACAGCGGAGCGACCTCGAACTGCAGCGGCGCGACTTCGTTGTGCCTCGTCTTGACCGGCACGCCGACGCGGAAGAGCTCTTCCTCGGCGTCGGCCATGAAGTTGAGGACCCGTGCCGGAATCGCCCCGAAGTAATGGTCCTCGAGCTGCTGGCCCTTGGGCGGGCGCGCGCCGAAGAGCGTGCGCTCGCAGGTGATCAGGTCGGGACGCGCCGAGAAGGTGGACTTGTCGATCAGGAAGTATTCCTGCTCGGGCCCGAGCGTGGTCTGGACGCGCGTCACGCCGGCGTCGGTGCCGAAGAGGCGGAGGATGCGCATCGCCTGCTTGGACAGCGCCTCCATCGAGCGGAGCAACGGGATCTTGGTGTCGAGCGCCTCGCCGGTCCACGATACGAACCCGGTCGGAATGCAGAGCGTGACGGCCTTGCCGTTGCGATTGAGGAAGGCCGGCGACGTCGGATCCCACGCCGTGTAGCCTCGCGCCTCGAAGGTGCCGCGCAGGCCGCCGGACGGAAACGATGACGCGTCCGGCTCACTCTGCGTCAGGTCGGTCCCGGAGAAGTTGTAGATCACTCCACCCATTCCGTCGGGCGACACCAGCGAATCGTGCTTCTCCGCGGTGAGCCCGGTGAGCGGCTGGAACCAGTGGGTGAAGTGCGTCGCCCCGCGCTCGACCGCCCAGTCCTTCATGCTCGCCGCCACGATATCGGCGATCCGCGGGTCGAGCGGCTCGCCCAGGTCGATGGTGCGCAGCAGCGATTTGTAGACCGCCTTGGGGAGCCGCTTCTGCATGACATGCTTGGAGAACGTGTCGACGCCGAAGAGGGCATCGACACGGGAGGTCGGCGAAGTGGGGACGGACGGATCGGTCACGCGCGAGGTCCTCGGGCTGGGGTCGGCAAGCGGAAGGCGAAGAACATAGCGAGTGGGGCGCTGTGCGCAATCTTGATTAGGCGGCTAACATAATGGGAATTCCAGCGATAGAATGCGGCTTTGGCGATACTCAATCTTCATGGCATCAATAAATAGCCGACTATCTTGATTCGATGTTTCGCGCCGTTCTCCGGCCCCGGCCGGCCGCGCCGCGGCCTGAATCGCCCGATCCCTTGCGGCCTCCTGCGGTCAACACGATCTTGGTCGGTCGGCATCAAACCCGTTCCCCGGAATCGTCGTGAGCAAGCTCCCATCCCTGAGCCTGGTCGTCCTGACGCTTGCCGCCTGCGCCGGCAACGCCGGCAACGCGCCGCCTCCCGGATCGGCGAGCGAGCCGTTGTCGACGTGGGATGTCGTGGAAGCCGATACGGGCTCGCGGATGATCTACGCGCGCAACAACACGTCGCAGCCGATCACCATCGAATCGATCACCATCACCCGCTGCGAGAATCTCCGCCAGAACTGCGGTGATCATCCGGCACACCTGGTCGTGCCGCCCGGGAAATCGCTGCCGGTGTTCCACGTCGACCGGCTCTCATCGCGACTTGCCTGGTCATGGGGATACCGGATTCACACCGCGCCGCGACCGGTCACCATGTCCACCGGCCCGACGCGAACGGTGGTCACCGGCCCGACCGGGGCGCAGACCACAGCGCAGCCGATCGCAGTCGACTCATTCCGTGCGGCGGTTCCACCGATCACCACCGACGCATCGTGCGGCCACATCACCGTCCCCGATCTGCCGGAGGGTCATCGCGCATTGCTGATGGTCTTTGGCACGCCGTCGCAACCCGCGGCGCGCCGCATCATCGTGCGGTACGACGCCAACGGGAACGCGTACGATTACAACGAGACACGGACTGGTCCACCCGAGGACGGCACGGCAACCTGGATCACCATCGACCTGGTGCGGCAACGCGGGCTGGTGCGGAACGCGCGGGCAGGCGGCACGTCAGAGTGGTACACTGTGACCGGCGGCACGCTGACAACTGCGCAATCGCTCGATCGTCCCGCCGAGATGATCGCCCGGATCAAGCGAGAGTGCAGCAACAGCTGAACCTTCCCGGGGAGTTTCCCGGGAATTTGGCTACGAAGTCTCCAGCGCCCACCGCGCCAGGTGCACCGCGAGTCCTCCCCCGCGGATCGCCTTCAGCAGGAAGACCACCGGATCGCCGCCGACCTCGGCATACCACGATTGCCACGCCTCGTGCGCCAGTCCCGCAGCGAGCGCGCCGAGCGGCTGGCACGCGACGTTCCCGACGATACGAATCGGTGCGTCTTCATCGGCACCGCCAAGCAACTCCGCCGTCCGTTCCACCAGTTCATCGGCGCTGCTCATCCCGGCGTGCAGCATGAGGTCATTCTCGGCAGCGACATTCTCCTCGAGCGCGACATACGACATCATCACCCGTCGCTCGGGGAGGCCGAAGACATCGGTGCCCCGCAGGAGCGCCGCGACCGTCCGTCCCCACCCTGCGAGCAGTCCGGGTGCCAGCAACGCGCGCCGCACCGACCGCGACATCTCCGCTCGCTCGGCGAGGAGCATCCGCACAGCGTGGTCGCGCACAGCGTACGCTGCCATCGACCAGCCGTCCTGCGCAGTGACCGGCGGCTCGGGTGGTTCGGTATCGACGACCGGGAGGCCAAGGGCGTGCATCTCTTCCCAGACGCGGCGCCATTCATCCTGCCAGAAATCAGTCATCAGGTCGGCGGCCGGACTGACCGCCGCCAGTCGCGCCGCGCACGCCAGCGGCTCCTCGTCGCCAAGTTCGGCCGCAGCCGCCACGAGCGAACGTTCGACACCGCCGCGCCGCAGCTCGAGGAGTCGAAAGGTCCCCTTGATGCCGAGCGGCTCGCTCACGAGGTGTGACAGGCACGCCTCGAGGGGCCCCGTTCCCCAGCCATAGGCGCCGCCTTCGCGCTCCGCGCCGTGCAGCCAGGCGCGATGCTCGCCGATCGCCACCAGCGCCGGTTGCACAGCCGCATCGTCGAGCCGCTCGGTCGCGGCATCGAGCGGGCCATCCGCGTCGAGCGCCGTCTCGCGCCGCGCCTGCGCCACGATCATCGGTGGCGCGGGCCGGGCGTCTTCCCTGAGCGACGCGAGAAAGCCGGGCACCGCGGCCACCCGATCGCGCAACGCCGCTTCGCATCGCGCATCGAAGTCCTCGCCCATCAGCGCAGTGAGCGCCGCATCGAGGTGCGCCAGCGGCAAGGCGGGATTGGATGTCTCGCAGCAGAGTGCGGCTTCGGCAAGGGAGATATCGCTGCGAATGGTATCGAGGAGCATCGTGCGATCGATTTCGTCGTCGATCATTTCGACCGTCTCGAGATCCTCGATCGCATTGGCTACGCTCTTGAGCGCGGCGACGTGCGCCTTCTGCGCCAGCGCGTCGAAGCGACCGAGCCGGTGACGGCACTCCGGCGGCGCATTCTCCGGATAGCGGAACGGGTCGATGTGGCGCGCCAGATCGAGATACGATGCAAGCAGCGGTTCGAGCTCGCTCACGCGCGCCCCGCAATCTCGCTGTGCGCACCGATCGTCCCCGACCCGGTGAAGTCGGCGATCTTCACCTTATCGCCGAGCATCGCGTGCGTCAGCGTCGAACGCTCGATGGTGCATCCCGGGCCGACGATCGCGTGCGCTACCGCGGCGTCGCGGACAGTGGTACCGGTTTCGAGTGTCACGTTCGGTCCGATGGTGCAGCGCTCCAGGGTGCAGCCAGCCTCGATCAGCACCGGCTCGACCAGCCGTACATCGGCGCCGACCGCCGGGTGCTTCGCAGCACCCTGCTCGAGGAGGATCCCGTTGGTCTCGATCGTCGTCTCGAGCTGTCCACAGTCGTACCAGCCGCCGACCTCCGCCGTCCTGATCTTGCAGCCGCTGTCGATCATCTGCTGGAAGGCATCGGTGAGGTAGTACTCTCCCTTGTTCGGCGCGCTCGCGAGGACGTGATCGATCCCCTTCCAGAGCGCGTCGACGTTGCGGATGAAGTAGAGGCCGATGTTCGCCAGCTTCGAGATCGGCTCGCTCGGCTTCTCGACGATCTTCGTCATGTGGCCGTGCGAATCGGTCACCACCACGCCGAAGCGCTGGTAATCCTCGACCTCCTTCGCCCAGATGATTCCGTCGTCATCGGTCCGCTCGGCGAGCGAGAGATCGGCCTCGAAGACGGTGTCAACGAAGATGATCATCACCGGTCCGTGCACGAACGGCCGCGCCAGATTCACGGCACCTGCAGTGCCGTCCTGGACCGTCTGCTCGACGAATCGCGACGGGATCGTGTAGTGCTCTCGGGCGTACTGCTCCACCTGTCCCTTGAGATGTCCCGTGATGAAGATCAGTTCCTCGACGTGCAGCCCTTCGAGGCGATCCATCACCCAGTCGATCACCGGACGGCCGGCAACCTTGAGCATCGGCTTCGGCACGAGATGCGTGTGCGGGCGGAGCCGGGTTCCCTTCCCCGCGAGCGGAATGATCACCTGCATGCGTTCAGCTTCTCCCGTATCGGTCGGTGATGCGAACCAGGTCGTCGAGTTCCGGCGTCGAGGCTTCGAGGACGTCGCTGTCGAGGACCGCTTCGATCTGATGGATCGTGGGCGCCGGAATATGAACCGATTCGCCGGCGCGAAAAGCGCGCTCCACCGGCTTCCCGTCGCGCTCCGGCCAGGTGCGGAGGATCAGCTCACCGGAGAGGACGTGCATCGTTTCGTCTTTCCTGTGATGGAACTGGATCGAGAGGAGGTGCCCGGCGTTGACGTGCAGGATCTTGCCGACATAGCGATCGGTGTGGGCCCAGATCAGTTCGTATCCCCACGGCTTGTCGACCCGGCGTGGCACCTGCTGCATCAGCGCTCCAGCGGAATCAGGGTGAACGACGACGGAAACGTGGGACAGGCGCGCACGCACACGCCGCACCCCACGCACCCTTCCCAACGGAGCACCGGCCGCCCCTGATCGTCGGCCACCAGCGCGCTTTCACCGATCGGACAGGCGTCGACGCAAATCCGGCACTCCTCGCCCCGGAACGTAACGCATCGGTCGGGATGGAAGACCGCCCGCCCCAGCCGCTCCTCCGCCCACCCATCCGGCGGCACCAGGAGCGCGCCGGTGGGGCACTTCGTGGCGCACGGCATGTCGGGGCAGGCGGTGCAGGCGACCTGGTCTGGCTCGAGAAACGGCGTCCCCGAGGCGAGCCCGCCCTCGGGCCCGGCGTAGCGGATCGCCTTCGGCGGGCAGACATCGGCGCAGATTCCGCAGCGGGAACACGCCGCCAGAAACGCGACCTCGGGGAGCGCGCCAGGTGGCCTGATATACCGGCGCTGCACGATCCGCTCCTCGGTGACGCGGGCGACCTGCTTGACCGCACCACCGAACGCCCGTCGCAGGAAGCCGCGCCGATCGCTGAGAAAATCCTTCATCGCCCCAATCTAGGGAGTCACCGTTCCCCCGGCTCGCGCCACAAAACGACGACGCCCCGTCGCGAGCGATCGCGACGGAGCGTCTGACCACAGAGTTCCCGCAGCTACGGAGTCAGCAACTGCTGCCGGAGGGCGCCGAGGCGCTTCCGGAGCGATCCGTCATAGATCCGATCGCCGATCCGCACGATGGTGCCGCCGAGAATGGCGGGATCGACGGTGAAGCCGGCGATGACACTCTTGCCGATCGACTTGGAGAGCCGCTCGATGATCAGGTTGCGAGCCAGCGCATCGACGTCGCGCGCCACCGTGATTCCGGCGCGGACGCGGCCGAGCTTGAGATCAACCAGCGCATGATACTCGTCGGCGATCTGCCCGAGGAGCGTCTGGCGCCCGCGGCGGATCACCGCCACGATGAAGAGCGAAAACGGCCGCGGATGATCCTGCAGCGCATCGCGCACCAGCTCGAGCTTTTTCTCGCGCGGCACCCGCGGCGACATCAGCACCACCTCGATCGCCGGGGTGCTGAACGCTGCCGCCGTGACGTCGAGCTTCGTGCCCCACTTCTCCAGCGCGTCGTGTTCCTGCGCCAGCTGCACCAGCGTTTCGGCGTAGTTCCGCGCGATGGTGACGTCTCTCACCCTTTGGCTCCGCTCTTCCCGATCGACGCGATGTAGTCATCGACGATCTGGCGGTCAGCGGCGGAGTCGAGCCGCGAACCGACCACCTTCCCCGCCGCCGAAATCGCCAGGTCGACGGCGTCGCGACGGATTTCCGCGATCGCGCGCTCGCGCTCGGCATCGATTTCACGCCGGGCACGATGGAGCAGCTCTTCCTGTTCCTGCCGGGTCTTCTCGACCCCGGTCGCGCGCTCGCGATCGGCCGCCTGGCGCGCTTCGGTGATGATCGCCTGCGCCTCGCCGCGCGCACTGGCGAGCAGCTCGCGCTGTTCCTCCAGCGCCGCGGCGGATTCCGTCCGCAGCCGCTCCGCTTCGGCGAGATCCTTGCGGATCTGCGCTTCGCGGTCGGCCACCGACTTCATGATCGGCGGATAGACCAGCTTCGCCAGGATCACCATCAGCAGCAGGAAGACAATCCAGGTCCAGATCGCGACACCGATCGTCGGCTGGAATGGCGCCGGCAGGTTGTTCATGCTCGCGTCCTCGGTCCGTTACATCAACTTGAAGAGAAGTCCGAACACCAGCGCGATGATCGTCGTTCCTTCGAGCAGCGCGGCGAAGAGAATGCCGGCGGCGCGAATCGCGTTGGTCGCTTCGGGCTGGCGCGCAATCGCCTCGGCGCACTGTCCGCCGATGCGGCCGAGACCGATGCCGGCACCGACGATGGCGAGACCGATGCCGATACCGGCGCCGAGCTGGCCGTAACCGGAGGCCGTGGCCTTGGCGAGGTCGAGCGGCGTCTGGGCCTGGAGCAGGATGGGAAGCAGCATGTCAGTTCAATCCCTGTGTGTTGGAAGAACAGTATCTGTCGCATCGCTCGTCGGACCACCGGTCTCTTCCGGAACCGGCGCCCTTCGGTGGAGACCCGCGGGATCACTCCCAGTCTCCGATGACGGCATCATGCGCCGCCTGTCGCCGTCACCGCGGGATGCGCGAGGTGACGGCCTCCTGCTCAACCGCTAGTGCTCGTGCTGCATCAACCCGATGAAGACCGCGGTCAGCACCGCGAACACGTATGCCTGGATCGTCGCGACGACGAGCTCGAGGATCATCACGCCGAGGACCACGAGTGCCGTGACCCCGCCGATGCCGTAGCTCGCCAGCCCGAAATGCCCGAACATGAACACGATCCCGAACATCGCCAGGATCACGAAATGTCCCGCGGTCATGTTGCCGAAGAGACGGACCGTCAGCGCGAACGGCTTGACCAGCTTCGACATGAATTCGATCGGCGCCATGAAGATCGACATCGCGATATTCCCGGCCGGCGGCAACCCCTCGATCGGCGGGAAGATCGTCCCCATGTATCCCTTGAAGCCGAGCTTGACCATCCCGCCGATCTCGATCACGACGAACGCGATCAATGCCAGTGCGCCGGTGAAGGCGAGATTCCCGGACGGCGTGTTGCTCCACGGCACCAGGCCGATGAGGTTCGCGACCCAGATGAAGAAGAAGAGGGTGAGGATCAGCGGCGCATAGAAATCCGCGGCCTCGTGCCCGATGTTGTCGATGACGAGTTCCTGCCGTGCCCAGAGGATCAGCGCTTCCATCATCCCCGAAAAGCCGCCGGGGGCGCGCCCTTCACGGCGAGCGCGCTGCACGCCGAGCGAGGTGATCTGCAGCAGCGCATAGGTGATGATCCCGGTGATGACGATCAGCACCACGTACTTGGTGGGCGAGACGTCGATGCTCCACGAGCCGATGTGAATCGGCTTCCACTGCGGCAGGTGGACCGTCCCGAACGGCGCAAAGTCGAACTCGTGCGAGTCGCCGGTGTGGTGGAAGATCATCTCGCCGATGTTGAGCGGCTGTTGCGGTTCTTGCATCATCGGGCCAGTCGCGTCTCCAGATACAACAGTGGCAACACCGTGCCGACGTAGCCGAGCGCGCTCGGCAGCGGCTGAAACACCGTGCGATCGAAGTGCACCGCGAGAAAGAGCACGATCACGCCGCTCAACCGCAGGATCACGCCGATCCCGTACACCTTGAGATGCTCCGGCGTCGGCGATTCACCGGTCTTCGCCATCGCCCGTGCGGCGAGGAGCTGCATCGCCAGCGCCACTCCACCCATCAGCACCGCGGCGCGGCATCCCGGCTCCCCCCATACCACCGCGGCGATGGCACCGATCAATCCGGCGCACACCACACCCCAGATCGCGCGCTGGCCCTGGGCGCCGATTCCGGTCAACGATCGCTCCGGCTCTCCCGGCGCAACCGCTGGAACATCCAGAATCCGCCGATCGCCATCCCGCCCAGCGTCCCCGCGACCGTGAAGAGCGGCACCGTGTGCAGCCGCCGATCGGCCCAGACCCCGAGGAGGACGCAACCGGTCAGCGTCAGCGCGAAGGTGATTCCGATCGTGAGCAGTGCGTACCCCTCGCCGATCTCCTTCGAATCGTCACCGGATCCGGGGCGCTTCACGGCGGCAAAATTAGGACTTTGTGAAATATTTCGCAAGCAAAAAGTGGCGCCCTTATCTTTGGGGCCGATGACCCTCGCACCCCCCTCCGACGACGTCGCCCAGCTCGCCTTCCTGGCGGACTCGGTGGCCACCCTCCGCAAGGAAGTGGCATCGAGAATCGTCGGTCAGCAAGGGGCGGTCGACGGGGTCCTGACCGCGATCCTCGGCGGCGGACATGCCCTCCTCGTGGGGGTGCCCGGGCTCGCCAAGACGCTGCTGGTCTCGACCGTGGCCGAGGCGCTCGCCCTCTCCTTTAATAGGGTGCAATTCACCCCGGATCTCATGCCCGGCGACATCACCGGGACCGAGCTGGTCGAGGAGGACCCGGCGACCGGGAAGCGTGCCTTCCGGTTTGTCCGCGGGCCGATCTTCGCCCAGGTCGTCCTCGCCGACGAGATCAACCGGACTCCTCCCAAGACCCAGGCGGCGCTCCTCCAGGCGATGCAGGAGCGGGATGTCACCGTTGCCGGGCAGACCTACCCGCTGCCGGCGCCGTTCTTCGTGCTGGCGACGCAGAATCCGATCGAGCAGGAGGGGACGTATCCGCTCCCCGAGGCACAGCTCGACCGCTTCATGCTCGAGTTGCGGCTGGGATATCCATCGCGCGGCGACGAAGAAGCGATTGTGACGCAGACGACGGGGATGCATACCTCGACAGTGCGGCCCGTCATGGATGGGCCGACGCTCGTCGCGATGCAGGCGTTGGTTCGTCGGATTCCGGTGTCGCCGTCGCTGATCGCGTCGGCGGTGATGCTGGCGCGGATGACGCGGCCGAACGAAGCCGATGCGGCAGCGATCAGCCGCGCCTATGTCGAGTGGGGCGCCGGCCCGCGCGCGTCACAGTATCTCGTCCTCGGCGCCAAGGCGCGCGCCGCGATGGATGGGCGACCGCAGGCCGATCTCGATGACATTCGCAATGTCGCGGTGGATGTGCTGCGGCATCGGGTGATGACGAACTTTGCAGCCGAAGCGGAAGACCGGCAGAGCGAAGATGTAGTTCGCGAATTAGTGGAAGGAGGTAACTGGGAGCAACGGTGAACGCATGATCGTTACCGTAACTCACCGGATTGGCGCATCGAATCCGGTTCGGGCTGTAACAGTATCCCACCAGAATTGATCAGTTGTCGAAGATGTGCTAACGGTTGCCCCCCTTCATTCGTCATATAGCGCATCCTCCGGCACGCGTGCGAACTTCGACGCGCGTGTGGTCATCCTGACCTTTCGCGCGGAGGGCTGACCAGGAGAACTGCAATGGATGCAACGAACCTCAAGCGAGGCACGCGGCGCGCAGCGTCGCGGCTCGCTCTTTCTGCGGTACTTGGCATCGCCGTGATCGCAGCGGCATGCTCATCGAACAACAACGACAACACCACCCCGACCCCCACGGCGATCGGCATCACCGGCGGCAACGCCCAGACGGCCACGACCAGTGCCGCCGGTCTCGCGGCACCGTTCAAGGTGAAGGTCACCGATCAGAGCGGCAATCCGATCAGCAACATCACCGTCACCTTCACGGCGAGCGGCGGCGCCACGCTGAAGTCGCCGACCGCGGTGACCGGCACCGATGGAAGCGCCACCGATTCACTGACGCTGGTTCCCGGCACCGCCGGTACTGATACGGTCACCGCGTCGGTCTCCGGCGTGACCACCAGCGCGGTCTTCACCTACACCGTGACCGCGCAGACCTCGGTCGCGACGACGATCGCCGTGACCAGTGGAAATACCCAGACGGCCGTGGCAGGCGCCGCGGGATTGACGACGCCAATGGTCGTCACCGTCACTGACCAGAGCGGCAATCCGGTCAGCGGCGCAACGGTGACGTTCACGGCGAATGGCGGGGCGACGCTGACCACTCCCACCGCGACGACTGGTGCAGGCGGGACCGCAACTGATTCGATCACGCTGGTCGGCAACACGGCGGGGGTCGACACGGTGACCGCGTCAGTCTCCGGTGTCGCGACGCCGGCGACCTTCACCTACACGGTGAACGCTGGTGCGGCGGCGACGGTCTCGGTGGTGAGCGGGAACAACCAGACCGCCACGCATGGAACGCTCCTCGCGGCGCCGATGATCGTGAAGGTGGTCGACGCACACGGCAACGCGGTTGCCGGCGCGACGATCAACTGGACCACCACCGGGGGCGTCCTGGGTGGACTTGCGGCGACGATGACCGACGTCACCGGGACGACGCAGAATACGCTGACGTTGCCCGGCACGGCGGGACCGGTCACGGTGACCGGAGCGCTGGCCGGGACCGCGTCGACGGCGGTGTTCACCGAAACGGGCAGCTGAACATCCGAGGCTGAAGACGGCGATGTAGCGCCGCTTCTGACAGGAAGTCGGCAACGAGCGCCGGTCCCCGATGCGGGGGCCGGCGCTCGATCGTTGGACAACGTCCTCCATTGAACCGATCGCGCTAGCGCGATGACTATTACTTGTGCGCCCCGAGTGGGGTAGGCAGGAGATATTCGACTATCCCGGGCGACGGATCGATGCGGACGATGAACAGCATGCGATCGTCGGGATCGACCGTGAGATCAAATGCTTCCGCCCCCAACCCCAGCACACGTTCGAGCTTCCCTGTGGGGCTATATACCTCGACATGGGACCCGGCCGCAGGCGAGGCCACGGTGGAGTCATCGTTTCGGTGCCCGGAGAACAGCGCGTAGATGTGTGACGCGGTCGTCTTGACACTCCGGACGCCGTTGTACGATTGGTTCGTCACCGTTGCCACCCGGCCGGCCTTGCCGACTTCCTTGAGCACCGGATCAAACGCGAAGGGCCGATCGACGCCGCCGGTCCGCTGGCCCTGGAGATTGAAGAAGTCGATTCGATCGCTGTAATGACTGAACAGCAAGAGACGGTTGCCGCCGTGATCGACCGCCATCTGGAATGCATATCCATTCTGCCGGCCTTCGATCGAGAGCTTCGGATCGCCGTAGTCAAAGGTGCCGAGCACTCCTTCGTTCTTCCCGTTCTTGTTGAACACGATCAAGAGGCCGCCGGGGATGTCTCCCGTGCTCACCAAACGCCCGTCGGCGACCCATTGCGGCCGCTCCAGGTTGGTCGCTCCACCCTGGAGTTGGAAGAGGAGCGACGGCTTGAACGCATTGGTCGCGAAGTCCTGCGATAACACCACTCTTGTCATGCGGAGCAGCTGGGTATCGAAGATCCAGAACGCGCCGCCTCGCGGATCGGGAACCAGCGTCTTCCACGGCCCGGTGAATTCACCCGGGCCGCTGCCGCGCCGGCCGAAGGTCCGCACCACGCCACCGCGCACCGCGTCAAACACCGCGATCATGTTGTCTGACTTGCGATCGATGACGACGAGCTTTCCGCTGACCCAATCAATGGCGGTCGGAATAGCCAACTCCGCCGACTGCATGAGCTCCTTCCCCACCAGCGTGGTCACCGGGACCGGAAAGCGGTTGAGTACCGGGGGTGGCTTATACGCCTGTGCATGGACGGTGCATACGGGCGCGGCGGCCGTGAGCCCGGCCACCAGACGCGCAACATCGAAGCGGGGGAGCTTCACCTGCAACATGGCGACTCGATTGTCTGGAGTGATTACCGCCTAAGCGTAGCACCAGCTGGCAATGCACGGAACCAGGAAAACCCCTGGTCGAGGTCTCTTGGTTTGTCCGGATCCGTGGCAGGCGGTGAGCCCTTAGATTTCTCCCTGTCTCGTACCGGAGTCGTTGTGGCGAATCCCGTTCTTTCCCGCGCTGGTTTTGCCGATGCGCACGCGGCGGCAAACGAAACCCCGATGACGCTCGCGGGGACGATCAGCAAGACGGCAATGCTGATGGTCCTCTGCGCCTTTGCCGCGGGCGGCGTCTGGGCCACGTCAAGCACCATCGGTCCGTCGATCGGCACCGCGCTCACGATTGCGGCTGTCGCCGGGTTCGCGCTGGCGATCGGAACGACGTTCATGCCGCGCTGGGCTCCGATCACCGCCCCGCTCTACGCTCTGGTCGAAGGGGTGCTCTTGGGCGGCGTGACGCTGCTGATCAACGCGCGCTACGCCGGCCTGCCGCTGATGGCGCTGGGACTCACCATCCTCGCCGGCGGCACGATGCTCGGCCTCTACGCCACGCGCGTGGTGCGGGTGACGCAGCGGATGCGGGCGATCGTGACCGGCGCGATCGTCGCGATCGTGCTCTACTATGTGGTGGCGATGGTGCTGGGATTCTTCCACGTCCAGATGCCGCTGCTGCAGGGGAGCGGCTGGCTGAGCATCGGCTTCTCGCTGCTGGTCTGCGGTGTGGCGACGATGTCGTTCCTCCTCGATTTCGACATGGTCGAGCGGGCGGTGAACAATCGCGCGCCGCACTACTTCGAGTGGTACGGTGCGTTCGGGATCCTGGTGACGTTCATCTGGTTGTATTTCGAGGTGCTGCGGCTGCTGATGGAGTTGAGCGGGCGGAGGCGGTAGGGGGGGAAAGCTGATAGAGGTCCGGTCGCCGCCCGCGTGGGCGGTCTGGACCTAGGTTAGGCCAAATCACGGCCCGATCGCTTTCGTCTCAGCGGACGTTCAGGCAATACGGCGACTCCGACAATAATTGCACCATCGATGAATGTCCCGGTCGAGTGATGATCTTGGGCGAACTGAATGGCGCTTAGTCCGAACCAAAGAACGGCAGTCATCGCCACGAGCCCTCGCGCATTCGTTTTGCACCTCCCGGTCAGTAAAAGGTCGTCCAGGTTTCGAATTGCCGACACAGAGCCGGCGAACAACCCGATCGCGATGATCGAAACGAGTGACGCAAACCGGGCCGATGCTGGGGAAAACAGGTCGACTGCCCAAGCAATCACGCAAAAGACTGCCGCGCGTGCGACGACTGACACAAGGAACAACGACATAGTGAGTCCGCGGTTGGGGCGGGGCCCCCGCCGCGCCGGATGCGCGGCGAGGGCGCTAGACTTAATACTAGTCGTGCCGGATGGCAGCTTTCCCAGTATGGGTGTGGCCTGAATTCAAAAGCAGTCCCGCTACGGAATCGACCAGGATATCGTAGATGACCTCCTGTGACGCTTCGATCCCCATGCTTAGTAGCGTTTGCTGCTCCTCGCCGGCGAAGGACCATAGGTCTTGCTCCGCAGCGTTCATCCATTTCTGGACTGTCTTGTTGACTATCGCGACGATCGCCCCGTGAATGATATGTGCACACCAGCCGCACGCGAGCATGTTCCCCGTTGCGCCTTGAGAGAAAACGCAAGTACCCATTGTCGCGACGAAATCGAATTCGGGGGATCCGCCGGAGGCATATAGATTCCAGACGGTAGTTTGAACGTACGGCCGCAGCGCATCATCAATCGACGTAAGATTGGGAATCGCGGCGGCAACCGTGGTATCTTGGGTGAAATTCGCCATGTCGGCATACGTTGCTGTCCATCCATCGGATATTGCCGTGGAGACGTCTACGTTGGTGTCGGCGACTTGTTCAGCCACGTCGAGCAGTGTGGCAATTGTCGCAGTAGTGTCGTTCGAACTGTGCGGCGGTTGTTGCGCCGACGACGTCTCGACAGTGGTGATCAGCAGCGCGAGGCCACATGTCGCACGGAGCATGAGTCGTTTCATCGAAGAATCTCCAAGTCTGCGCCCCGGAATGCAGTGGCGCGCCAAGACTAACCCCGCTTCGGGATCGACGCCCCGATCAGCCCGCCGACAAGACTGAAGACGACTGCCGGTACAAAGATGAGCGCCGCCGAATCGGAGCAATTGCCCGAGTCGCAGCTGCGCTTGGCGTATTCGTCGAGAAGAAACCCACCGACAAGACCGACCGCCGCGCCGTAGAGCATTCCCTCTTTCCAGTGCGTTGGCCGGGAATCGACGACAAAGGTCGAGTGCTTCGGCGGCGGCGAGCGCTCGGCGCGAGCGGTGAGACCAACGCGTGACGGCCCCTGCGCGACGGCGGGATGTGCGCTGGCGCAGAGAAGAACGATCCCCAATAACAGAGTCGAGCGCATGTCACATCTCCTGTTTGAAGTATCCAGAGGCTGTGCCGGCCGATGCAATTGCCTTAGCGGAGGCTTCGTACTGATTCGAAACGCCGGGAGAAAGTCCCCATGGGAATAAGATGGGCGAAGTTCCGGAATTGTCGACAGGGAGGTCAAGTGATTGGGGTTGCGGTGGTTGCGGGCTCCATGCGCGAGCCCATACGGAGCCAGAATGACGTTTCGCGCTGGCGATACGAGCCCGAATCGGGATGCAGTCGACGTGAAGCGGGACGATACGAGCTCGAATCGGGATGCAGTGAACGTGAAGACCAATGCAAAGCACGTGAAGAGCCGTGATACGAGCCCGAATCGGGATGCAGTCGACGTGAACCGGGATGATACGAACCCGAATCGAGATGCAGTCGACGCGAAGGCGATCGAAGAGGGCGCGCAGAGCCGTGATACGAGGGCGCATCGAGATGCAATGAGCCCGAAGACGATCGAAGAGCACGTGAAGAGCCGTGATACGAGCCCGAATCGAGATGCAATGAGCACGAAGACGATCGAAGAGCACGCGAAGCCCGATGATACGAGCCCGAATCGAGATGCAGTCGACGTGAAGGCGATCGAAGAAGACGCGAAGCCCGATGATAAGCGCCCGAATCGAGATGCAATGGACGTGAAGACGATCGAAGAGGACGCGAAGCGCCGTGATACGAGCCCGAATCGAGATGCAATGGGCGCGAAGACGATCGAAGAAGACGCGAAGAGCCTTGATAAGGTCCCGAATCGAGATGCAGTCGACGCGAAGCCAATCGAAGAGCACGCGAAGAGCGATGATATCGGCTTAGCGGCCGATGAAGTGATCGCGAGGCGAGACGATAAGGACCCGATGAGGAATGAGAAGGTGGCGCAGAGGGATGAGAAGCTCGCGAAGAGAGTTTAGAAGCTCGCGAAGAGAGTTTAGAAGCTCGCGCAGAGGGATGAGAAACCCCCTACCCCCCGCACCCCGGCCCCCGATAAAGCTCAATCGTCGTCCTCCGGGCGTTCGACCCCGGATTGATCCTGATCACCAGCTGCTCCAGCAGTCCCGGCCGAAACTCGGCCACCTTCTCACCCTTTGCATTCAGTTCTGCCACGCTTGTCTTGAACGCCTGCCGCACCGCAATCGCCGTATTGCAGGTCATCGGCATTCCGGCCAGATCGCTCGCTGCGACACTCGTGTCCGCCGGTGGCCGCAGCGTGTAGGCACTCGGGTAGAGAACCAGCGTTTCGTCGACTCCCACCACGCGGGTGATCTCTGGGTGCCGGCCAAGGTACAGAACCAGCCCGATGGTGTTGCGCTGCTCCACGGTGAACGACGTGATCACCAGAAGCACTGCGTTGATCGCCAGGAAATAGACGGTGCGCCACCGGCTCTTCTGCCAGATGTAGTGCGCCAGCGGCACGAGGCAGATGAGGAAGACCGGGACGATCGGCACCATGAAACGGTCTTCCTTGTGCGGCACCGCCGAATGGGCGACGAGGAAGACGGCAAAGAAGAGGAGCGCCGGAAGAAGCGGGCGATACTCCTCGCGCCAGCGAAGTCCCCGGTAACGAAGCCAGAACGCCGGCGGGATGGTGATCGCGAGAAAGAGGGTGACGAACGAATAGAACGGATGCACGCCGTACGACGACGAGTAGTGGACGTTGTAGTCGACGTAGGCGCGGAGCGAGGCGTAGAACGAGCCGCGGAGCCAGAGGTCGATCAGCCCGGGGATCATGAACGCCACGGCGCTGCTCGCCAGAAGCACCCAGCTGTCGCGCCATTGCCGCCGCAGCACGAAGACCGCGACGATCGCGGCGTAGCAGACGCCGACCTGGAAGCGGAAGGTTGCGGCAACCATCAGCGCGAAGACCGACAGCGCCAGCGACGACCGCCGTCCCCGGAGCCAGTAGTCGGTCGTGAACCAGGCGCTCGCGGCGACGAACGGCGCGGCGAGCGACTCGATCAGCGTACGCGAGAAGAAATACGGCGCCAGCCAGAAGAAGGAGATCAGACAGAGCGCCACGATCTCCTTGTTGCCGTCGCGCTCGTCGCGGAAATGGCGGCGCGCGACGGTGGAGAGCACAGCGAACGAGAAGATGGCGAGGACGATCAGGACGAAGCGGTATTGCGCGACCGGGTCGGTGAGGCCGAGGTGGAGCGCCGTTCGCGAGAGTGTGAGGAGGACGAGCGAAGGAACCGGCGAGCGGATCCCGGCTCCGGCGATGATTTGCGTGGCGCTCTGGAATTGCGCCGGAATGATTTGCGCCACGATTTCGTGATAGTCGTCGAGCGCCACGATGCCGATATTGACGCAGGCGGTGGAGACGTAGAGGACGAGTCCGCCGATCGACAGGAGGAGGATCAGGAATCGGCGGCGGTCGGCAGGCATCGAACGGGAAAGGTACCTGCGGAGATTACCCTTGCTGTTGCGGTGAATAACTGCCATAATCTCCGCAGGAGGTGCGGAGAATGGCCTATATCCATCAACAAGAGCGGTGGCCGGAATTCAGCTGGAGGGGCGATCTCCTCGCCCATCCGCTGGCGCAGGTGCGCCACAAGCAGGGGCGCCTCTTCGGCCGGATGGAAGCGCTGGGGTTCACTCTCCGCGGCGAGGCGGAACTCGCGACCCTGACCCAGGATGTCGTCAAGTCGAGCGAGATCGAAGGCGAAATACTCGATCAGGAGCAGGTCCGCTCGTCGATTGCCCGCCGTCTCGGCATCGATGCCGGGACGCTCACCCCTGCCGACCGCCAGGTGGAAGGGGTGGTCGAAATGATGCTCGACGCGACCCAGCATTACGACGAGCCGCTCACTGCGGAGCGCCTGTTCGCCTGGCACTCGGCGCTATTTCCCACTGCCCGGAGCGGGATGCGAAATATCCGGGCCGGAAAGTGGCGCGATGATCACGACGGCCCGATGCAGGTCGTCTCGGGTCCGATGGGCCGCGAACGGGTTCACTTCGAAGCCCCGCCTGCCGAACAACTCGAGTCGGCAATGTCGAAATTCCTGGAATGGTTCAACGGCGACGGGGAGATCGATCCGGTCCTGAAAGCGGCGCTCGCCCATTTCTGGTTCGTGACGGTGCATCCGTTCGATGACGGCAATGGAAGAATTGCGCGCGCGATTACCGACATGGCGCTGGCACGATCGGAGCGGAGCCCGCGGCGATTCTATAGCATGTCGGCGCAGATCGGGCTGGAGCGCGCGAGCTATTACCGCGTACTCGAATCGACGCAGAAGGGAGATCTGGACGTCACCGAGTGGATGCTCTGGTTCCTGGGATGTCTCGACCGTGCCATCGACGGCGCCGAGATCACGCTGGCGAGGGTGCTGGGCGCGGCGCGGTTCTGGGAACGGGTGGAACGGCACACGCTGAACGCGCGGCAGGTCGCCGTGCTCGACCGGTTGCTCATGGGGTTGGAAGGGAAACTGACCACGTCGAAATGGGGAAAGCTGACGCAGACGTCGCCGGACACTGCGCTGCGTGACATTCGCGAGCTCATTGATCGCGGGATTCTGGCGCGGGACAGTAGCGGCGGGCGAAGTACGAGCTATTCGCTGGTGGTTGGCAGTCCCGATTGAATGTCGGTCCAGCCCGCTATGGCTTTTCGCGGGAAGAACGCTTCAATCGGCGCGCCGCGCGTCGCTCGCGGAGGGACTGTTGCAGTTCGCCGCTGCGGAGTGAGGCGTAGAGCCAGATTCCTCCCTGCAAGAACAAGCCGGCGACTGGTGCTACAACAATCAGTGTGCGCGACCGGGTCCACCTGAATCCCCCAGGAAGCGAACTCAACAGTCCCCAGATGAGCGCCACCATCAGTGCCGAGCCGGCGACGACTCCCAGAATCTTGACGGCTCGCCCGATCGGGCGCCCCCGGGCAGCGGCGATCGTGTGCACCGCCAAGACCGCGATCAGCCAGAGCGGTACCAACACGATCGCCATCAGCACGAAATGATCTGGAGTCATCGGTGCTATGCCGCGCTGCAACAACAGAGCAAGGAGTCGGCTTGTCGAGTGGTCATGTCGGCGTCCTACCTCGCCGGTGCCACCAGTATCTCAGGATCTCAATGCCGATGAATACCGCGAGGCACGAGACGCCGTCGGTCAGCGGACGCAGTGACCCTCCATGACTCTGCGAGTATTGCGCGACCGCGATTCCCCACATTGCCAGCGCCGCCGCGAGTATCACTTCACCGATGAAGCGCGGTAGCCGCGACTTGCGGATCAGCAGTTCCATGTACCAATCCGCTGCGGCGACCGCGAAGCAGACCGCACAAAGGGTTGCAGTGGAATACCGCGCGGCGGGGTCCTCGCCGAACAGTTCGATCAGGCCGAATGCACATAACACCAGGACGGTAACGGATGCGAGGGATAGCGCCGACGCCTGCGGCGAGAGCGGCGCGTAGGGATCGACCGGGCGGCGGCGGAGGGTCACGCCGCCGCGCGGCGATGCGGCGGGATGTAGCGTTTTACTCTGATCTTGCCTTCGAGCTTACGCGCTTCCGCAAGATCGTACGCGATCTGCATTGCCAACCACGTCTCCGCCTCCCCGCCGAACGCCTTGGTGATCCGGATCGCCATCTCAGGCGTCATCCCGGACTTGCCGGTCAGCAAGTTCGTCAACCCCTGGCGGCTTACACCGAGAACCTCGGCGCCTGCGGACACCGACAGATCAAGAGCCTCCAGGCACGCGCTTCGCACGAGACGGCCGGGATGGACGGGGTTCTTCATAGGCATCCTGCGCTCCTTCAGCGATAAATCAGCGTCCTGAAGGACTGTAAAGTGTCACTTGTCACTTGTCAAGTTCGGACTGCGCGTCGAGCCGCGAATCACGCCGGCGCAATGAACCGCGCTCGCGATGCCACCACGCGAATCAGGACAACCGGCAGCACGTAGCAGTATCCGATGATCAGCGTGATCGGTGTGAGCCAGAGCAGCGTCGGGATGACCGAGAAGACGTTGCGAGGACCGGCGACCAACGCAATCAGCAGGAACCAGAGACCGACGAACGGGATGAGCAGCACCGGCGCGTAGTACATCGCGCGCCGAACGGCGGCCTGAGTCTTTCCCGTCATCCAGGTCGAGAGGAGGAGCGCGAACATCAGGTACGGCAACATCAGCATCAGCGACGCGCCCAGCGTCATCGCCAGCTTGGGCGCCATGACCCGGACCGGTTCAACCCAAGCCAGTACCGGCGTGAGCATCGGCAGGAACAATGAGGCTCGGTAGTAGGTCGTTTCCGTGATCATCGGACCAGGACGTCGCTGATCATCGCCGCTTCACGCCGCTGACGCCGCTCCTCGAGCGCACCGACGATGGTGGCAACCAGGACGTGACTGTACCAGCCGGCGATGCCGAGCTGAAAAAGGCCCCTTGCCCTTGACGACGGCCCCCAGCGCAGCGCCGCCGTCTCGCCGATTACGAGCGCGAGAATCGCCACGATCGCAGACGCGTTGATGATCTTCTCACCGCGCTTCCCCTCGACGAGCCGGTACGCCCGAGCAGTGAGGAAACGCTTCCGGATCATGATGCCGAACGGCAGGAGAATCAGCCAGGTCAACACCCTGAAGATCTCGATGGCGGTCGGTACCGTGTGCGTCATTGCCTCCCTCCTTTCACTCCCTGTCCCCCTGCGACGTTATTCTCAGCGCCGCTGTTCCGCAATGCGTCTCGCCCCCGGGCCAAGCCGGATCGGCCGGGTCAAACGCGGTCAATCCACCCTATTGTCGAAATCCGCCGCTCCCGTTCGTTGCATTGATGTACCGGTGCCTCCGGCACCCCAACCAGGGAGTCTCACCATGCATTTCCTCCTCGCAGTCATCAGCGATGGCACCGAAACCGACGCCCCGGCAGTCGGAATCGCGATCGACCGCTTCAACGACCGCCTCCGGGCCGACAAGCACTGGGTCTTTGGCGGGGGGCTGACTCCCTTGGGCGACGCCCGCACCATCGACAACCGCGGCGCCAAGCCGATGATCACCGACGGGCCGTTCACCGAGTCGAAGGAGTTCATCGCTGGCTTCTGGGTGATCGAGGCCGCCGACCTCAAGACCGCCCTCGCCCTCGGCACGGCGGCCTCCAAGGCGTGCGACAGGAAGATCGAGGTCCGGCCATTCGGCGGGATCGCATGACCGGTCCCTGACCGGTCAATCGTTCACCTGCTCCACCGGGACGGGGTAGTTTTCCCGGCACCGAAACAGCCGAACCAGAGGGTCGCCATGTCCTTCGTCCGTGATCTCAAAATCGCCGCCCGGTCGCTCTCCCGCGTCCCCTCCCTCTGGGCCACGGTGGCGCTCACCCTCGCCCTCGGCATCGGCGCCAACGCGGCGATCTTCTCGGTGGTGCGCACGGTGCTGCTGCGCCCGCTGACCAATCGCGACGAATCGCGCCTCCTCTATATCAGGCAGAGCGCCCCCGGCCTCAACGCCGACAACATCGCCTTCTCGATCCCCGAGATCGAGGACCTCCGCGCCCGGCTCAAGTCGATCCCTGAACTCGGCGAGTTCTCCGAGATCGATTTCACCGTTCACGGACTCGGCCAGCCGCGCACCATCCCCGCCGGCGTCGTCGACGGCCGGTATTTCGACGTGATGGGTCTTCGCCCGATCATCGGCCGGCTGATCGGTACAGCGGATGACGGCCCCAGCGCCCCCGGTGTCGCGGTCCTGACCTACAAGTTCTGGACGCAGTCGCTGCATTCCGATCCAAATGTGCTGGGCCGAGTGCTGCGGCTCGATTCGAACGAAGGATCGCGCGCGGCGACGGTGGTCGGTGTCCTCGAGCCGGCGGTGCCGTACCCGGTCGAGACGCAGATCATCGCCAACGTGGCGACGTCGCCGCATCACCTCTCGGCGACGATGGTGACGGGGCGAGCCCACCGGATGACCGAACTCTTCGGGCGTCTGGCACCGGGGGCGACGCTCGACCAGGCGCGCGCCGAACTCCACACCGATTACGCGTCGATGCTGCAGGCGCATCCGGAGAGCTACAAGCACGACGACCAGTTCGGGATCGCCGTGCGGCCGATGCGGGAGCAGATCAACTCGACGGCGTCGACAGTGCTGTGGATCCTCTTCGCCGCGTCGGCGCTCCTCTTCGTGATCGCGGCGTCGAATGTCGCCAACCTGATCCTCGCCCGGACGATCCGCCGCGAGTCGGAACTCGCCGTGCGCGCGGCACTCGGCGCGGGAACCGGCGCGCTCCGCCGCTCGCTTCTCGCCGAGTCGCTGATCCTCTGCGGAACAGGTGTCGCGGGCGCGCTGCTGATCGCCGCACCGATGGTGGCGATCCTCGGCCGGTACGCATCGCGCTTCTCGGTGCGCGCGGATGATCTCCACCTCGACGCGACACTGGTGGTCTTCGGGATCGTCCTCGCGCTCGTGGCGGCGGTGGCGCTGGCGTTCGTGCCGCGGCTGCCGTCGTCGAAAGGGGCGACGATGGGTGGTCTCGCCGGCGGCGGGACGCGGAGCACCACCGGCTCCAACCGGCGGCTGCGCGTCTTTGCGGTGACGCAGATCATCGCGTCGTTCCTCCTTCTCGCGGGGACCGGACTCCTGCTGCGCACGCTGTACACGCTCGAATCGACCAAGCCGCCGTTCGACACCACGCGCGTCCTGGCGATCAACCTCCCGCCCGATACCTACGACCGGACGCCGGAGCAGGTGCAGCAGATGACTCGCGACATCAACAGCCGCGTCGCGGCGATTCCCGGCGTGCAGAGTGTCGCGACCGGCTTTGCGGTGCCGTGGCGCGACGCGCAGGGACTCAGCATCCGCTTCGCCTTTGCGGTCGACGGCGGGAAGAAGGTGACCGAGGACGATCCGCACGCCGCCTTCCGCTCGATCTCGCCGGGGTATTTCTCGACGCTCGGCGTGCCGCTGCTCGAGGGGCGCGACTTCAGGGATGACGACAAGACCGGGACCGATCGCGTGGTGATCGTGAGCAAGAGTGTGGTCGACAAGCTCTTTCCGGGTGAGCCGGCGATCGGCCGGATGCTGCGGTGGACCGATCCGGTGATGAAGTTCATCGGGATCGCCGAGGAGAACCGGAAGATTGTCGGAGTAGTGCCGGATCTTGACGACCAGAACATCATCCCGAATCCGGCGATGACGGTGTACCAGCCGGTCGATCAGGAGGGGTGGGGTGGCCGGCTCTTCGTGCGGGCGGCGGGGAATCCGATGCCGTTGCTTCCGTCGATCGTGAAGACGATCCAGGGGGTCGACGCCGACCAGCCGATCGAGCAGGCGGCGACGCTGGAGGATGTGCGTGCGGCGGTGCTGGCGCCGCAGAAGCTCAACGCGGTGGTTTTTGGTGGCTTCGCGGCGGTGGCGCTGCTGATCTCGGTGATCGGGATCGCCGGTGTTCTCGGCTTCTCGGTAAGCGGGCGGACTCGTGAGTTCGGGATTCGCCTGGCGCTTGGCGCCGACCGGCGCGATGTGCTGGCGAGTGTGTTGCGTGAGGGAGTGGTGATCGCGGCGGTGGGAGTGTTGGCGGCGGTGCTGGTGGGTGAAGCGGGAGTGCGGGTGGTGGCGGCGAAGGTGGGGGCGGTGCAATTGCCGGGGATCGTGGTGCTGATCGGTAGTGCGGCGGTGATCGTGGTGGCGGCGGCGATCGCGTCAGCTGTGCCGGCGGCGCGTGCCGCGCGGGTTGACGTGGTCGAAGCGCTGAGGCGGGAGTAGCATCGCGGGTGTACGGTGTCACTTGGTTCTTGTGACTCCGTGTCGGCGGTAGGCCTCTTCGAGCTCGAGATAGGCGCGCTCGATGCGGTCGACACTGTCAGAGAATCGTCGCATGAGTTCCTCGCGCCGCCTGATCCTTGCCTGGGTGGCGTATTCGTGGAGCCGTTCGGGACACTCATGTACGGTCTTTTCGATGGTCACGGTTCCCTCCTGATCGCATTGAGTTCACTGCGGAGCTGGCTGAGTTCGCATTCCAGGTCTGCGATATCGACGCATGCTTTCATCGTCAACTGCTCTGCCTCTCGCCATCCTGCGGCGAGGGAGTTCTCGAAGTTCAACTGTGAATTCGCCACGGTAATGCTGGTACTTCGTGGGATCTCGCGGCCAACAAACTCGGACCTGTTCCCGAAAAGCCTGGTGATCCAGAGAACCGCGAACCCGATTCCCAATATTGCGCACGCCCCGATGAACGCCAACAGCAGCGCAAGTGCGCCGGCCGCGATGCCGCCGAGGATGCCGTGAAGCGGCAGCACGTTGAAGAAATCAATCATCACTGTGGCAAAATTGCAGGGTCGGCGAGCTGCGGGGGCACTTGATTACGCGAGCGAGTCCGCAATCGATGCCAACTCATCCGCTTCCCGCCACTGCCGTTCGAGCGATCGCAGTTCGCCGAGGAACGCCTGCTGTTCGTCGGCTTCGTTGAGCCACATTTCCATCGCGAGCCGGTCAGCGGGCAGCATCCCGGCGAAGCGGAATCCGCCGGCACCAAATCCCTCCCATCGTTCCCGCGCAATCGAAGGCCTGCGGGAACCGTGCTCCGCCGCTTCGACGCCGGGCTGACGGATCCACTCGGCGAAGGCAGCAGAGTCGAGGCGCATCAGGGCAGCATGGATATGAGCTCGGCTACCGACGAAATCGTTGACGCTGGCGGCGATCCGCTTGGCGAGGGTGTGCGCCTCCGCTCCCGTGATCGTGAGGAGATGCTTGCTCCCGACATTGGGGCGAAGGGTGACCTCGACCTCGGCCCCTGAAAACGCGAAGTGCGCCGTTCGCAACTGCGCTTCACCGAGGAGTTGCGAGTCGACTCGATCGGATGGGGCGAGGCACACGCGCCGGTGTCGGTCGAGGGCCAGTGCCCAGCCGTGTGCGGGGAGTTCGAGGAAGGCGCCTTCAAAGACGCCGAACTCGTGAATCGAGGCGCCGATCATTCCAGCCGAGATTACTGATCCGACGGCCGCTCCAGTCGCGGCGCGAAGGAAGGTATGCAGTCGGCGTGCGCGGAATTGATAGGCGTATCGCCACGACGCCAGTTCGAGGCGATCTGATCCGCCGATGTGAATCAGCGCCGAGCCGTCGTGCATTCTTGCGATCCCGATGGTCGCGGTCGAGTAGCGCCTCCTGGCCGCAGCGAAGAGGGTGGCGCATTCATCGATTGCTTCGAGGCGGTGGTCGAAGGGGACGAGGTTCCAGCGGGAGCAGCGGGTACAGACCACCCAGAGGCGGCCGCGAAGTGGATCGAATGCGATGCGGCGGCCGATCGCGAGGTGCTCGATGATCGTATTGCTACCGAATCGGTGGGTGCATGCGATGCAGGTGGAATACATCTCAGCCGTTCAGGCGAATGGCGTCACTTCACCAGCACCCCGAAATGATAGTTCATCTCGAAGGTGACCGACTGCACGTTGCTGTCCGCCGATAGCTCGTTCAACTGGTTGAACGGAATATCAGCGAGCAGCCCGGTCGCCCCGATATCCGAGACCTGTGTCGCGGACAACGACGCGACCAGCGCCCGGTCGCTCGACGACGGACTCGCGGCCAGCTCGATGTCGACAAACTGCAGCGATGCGGCAGACTGACTGGTGAAGAGGGTGACTTCACCTGAGAGCCGTGCAAATGCGGCAGTCGATGACGAGGTGGTAATCGCGAGCGCCCGGGCGACGGGGATCACGCCGACGCTGTCTGTGCCGAGGCGGATCGCGGCGAGGGAGTCCGCGGAAGTCGGCGTGTGATCGAGACGGACCACGATAAAGGTCGTGGTGGGATTCGACATCGGCGCGGCACACGCGGCGGTGAGGAGAAGGGAGACCAACCAACCGCGTCCAGTCATGATTCCCGCCTGCTGAGATCCGGGCACCGGTGTCTCCCTTGTTGCCCGGTCATACGTCGCGCAACGACCGGAGCGGCTGTAGAATGGTGAATCTCCGTCAGATGCTATGGCGAGCGTGATGCCCAGTCAAGTTGATACTGTTGCGGAGGTACTTCCATGAAATGGGTCCTCGCCATCGCCGCCCTGGTTACACTAGCTGCACCCGTTCAATCCCAGGGACCGACCCGCCTCGGCCTATCAGCTCGCGCCGCACCGATCGCAACCGCTTCGCGTCAACCATTCCATGACAATGTTGGCCAGACAGAATGGAAGAAAGGCGCCATCATCGGCGGGGTGATCGGAGTGGCGCTGGGGCTGGTATTCGCCCAGGCGCATCACAGCCTGTGTGACGAGTCGCACAACTGTTCCGATCACGACATCGTGGTCTTTTTCGGCACAACGGCGATCTGCGCCCTCCTCGGCGGCTTCATCGGATCGGGAATTCACAAGAAGGAATGACAGGGAGGGACCAATGAAATGGATCCTCACGATCGCAGCCATCGTCACGCTGGCCACCCCGGCGCATTCCCAGGGACCGACTCGGCTCGGTCTTCAGGCTCGGAATCAGTCGACGTCAATCCGGACGACGCGAATCAAGGTCGATTCGGTTGCATCGTCGCACTGGGCGCAGGGGATGGTGATCGGCGGGCTCATCGGTGCCGCGCTTGGCGCGCTCCTGAATCATCTCGGGTCGGGGATCAGCGACGTCTCCCACAGCAGTTCGGCGCTGATCCTCGGATCGGCCGCCCTTGGCGCGATCATTGGCGGACTGATTGGATCGGGGTCGCATTCCAAGTCGTAGCCCTGCGGCCATCTGCAGGACAAAGTGAACGTCGACCCCGCGTGAACGCTCGCACAGGTCGGCGTTCGGAACGGTGCACACGCTGACTAGTCCAGGAAATACGGACAGACCACCACGTACACGTAGCTGAGTATGGGATAGTCATCGAGCCTGTGCAGCTGATTCGCCGCGATGACTCCGTCGACGATCTGGATCGAGGTATCGACCTGGTGCACCCGGCCAAGTGCCGTGAGCAGCGCGACCGCGGAATCAATCGGTTGCGGGCCGACGCCGAGCTCGACTTCAATCTCCGTTGAGACTGAAGTGCCGAGCGGCTGGCATATGCCGACCACGCCGGGCAACGTGACCACGGCCTGAGTGTTTGCCGTTGGCAACAGCAGCACCATCGTCGAATCAGAGCGCACCACGCTGACGATCCGGCCGTATCGTGCCACCGTGGCGCTGTCGGTTGCGGTGAGTTGTCGGCCAAAGACGATGCCGCGAAGTGGCGGCGCCGGTTCCGTCGGGCGGGTCGGGACGCCGTCGTTGCATGCGATAAGCAACGTTGACAGCAGGATGATCGAGCTGCGGAGCAATCGAGTACTCATGGATTCCTCACCACCGTCAACCTCGTCTTTCCGGTTACCGACTTCACCCCATCGCCCACAGCCACCACCATCCGGTACGCTCCCGGATCGAGATTCTTCAACCCCATCGTCCTGGCGACTTCGATCCGCGACTGCCGCGCCACGTCGTTGAAGGTCAGCTGGAGCCGCGGCTTCTTCCCCGCCGCGTCACTCGCCCCAAAGAAGGTGATCGTGGTCCGGTACGACTTCCCCGCCTCGAGTTCGGCGAGTTGATAGTACACTGCCGCGTCATCGCCCGACGGAAAGGTCCCCAGCGGATTGAGGTCGACTGCCGTGGTCCCGGAGTTCCAGACGACGTGCCCCGCACCCCCTGCCCTTCCCATCACCACGTCGCTGATCGAGAAGCGGCTCGAATCGGGGAGGACGGCGTCGGTGAGCGCGGCCACCGCGCCGCGGCCGTCGCCCGCGTGAAGGTGAATGGTTTCGTCGGCCCGATCCACTCTTTTCTCACCTAGTGCGAGCGTTCAGGGCCATCGTTGCTTCGCAAGGACGTCCCGTCGCTCTCCCCAGAGCCAGATTAGGAACTCGGTCATTTCCGGCACGCTTGACTTCCCGGTGCTCGCAGCAATCTGATGGTCAACGATGCTAACGCGCTCAAATGCCTTTAGCATCGCCGTCTTCATCGGGTTCAAGATTCTGTATATCGACCAGATGGCTCGCGGCGCTGCCCAGCGCTGCAACTGCGGCAATCGAACCAATTCCTCTAGTGATAGTTGCTGTTGATCGAGGCCGTGAACGATGCCTCCCATAAAGGTGCCAGCAACGCCAGCAAATTCAGCGGCTCTTTCCTGGATAAGCGCGATCTTGCCTGGCTCCATCTCGTCGTCAACGATGCTGCTCAGCAATCGATTCCACACCGAAAGCGGGTCAGTAACATTCTGCTGCAACGTGAGTGCATCCAGATTGTAGTACCGAGTCGTCTTTGCGTATTGACTCAAGAACTCCAAGATCTTACGCTCGCGGGACGCGGTTTGAAGGGGTGCCAATGTTGCTGAGATGTCAAGATGATCCTTCGCGGCGAGAGCGTCTATCAAAGTCACAAGGTCGTGGCCCAAGCCGCGGAGGTCTTCGCGGCTGGGCGCGTTGAGCTGATGATCCGCCATGTAATCGAAAATGAAAGCAAGTTTCAGCAACCGTTCCATTCCCACACTTACAAGGAGAAAGCCAGAGTAATATTTCCCCTTCTCGCCTATGCTTGCATTCCGCAGGGATGTGAGCCCCGTTGCCAAAGTCGACTCGATTAGAAAGGCTTCCTGTTGTATTAGGTGCCACGTTGGCGTGAACCAATCACCTCTCAGCATATTCATGACGGGATGGCGAACTGAGCAAGAATTGTTTCCATTCGCCGATCTCGACTTGCAACTTGGGATCTGATCGTGGAGGCTAGCGGCCTAGGACATTCAGATCTGAACACTGGAGTCGCGCTCATTGTCATCGGTACGACCCTCAAGTTTCCGCGCAATATCCTGTACCCGATTGCGAAGCTTCACCCGCATTGAGATTGTCTCGCGGGTCTCGTCACCAATTTGCTTCCGCACAGCCAAGGAGCGCGGCAGTGGCAGCACGATCTCATGCACTCGACGGCCCAATGTGTCGATGATGTCCTGGGTGAATTGCTTCGCGCGAATCTGACGCATGACAATCGATGTGTTCAGGCACGCAAGCAGGAGCCAGGGGTCGAGGTCCTTTGGCTTCAGGACTCGCAATCGATAGATGTGACTTTGGTAGAGCATTGGAAGATCACTATCAGTTACAATGGCCGTCGTACCAATCAAGTACGTGCCATCACGTACCAATAGGATGTCTCCGGCCGCTACCTCTGCCTTGCGCTTCTCTGACTCGTAGATCGAGCGGCTCACACCATGCTTGAAGTCTGCCTTGATTTCCCAGTTTGATAGATCTGATGTTCGAATGAACGGAATGCGCCCAGTTCCGTAGGCCATCTTGCCAATCTCGGTGCCTGTCTCGACGGCAAGAATTCTCGCATCGACCAAATTCCCCACCGTCACTAGGTCATGAGTCTTGGACAGCTGTTGCAGTGCCGCCTCGATCTCCGGATCATAGTATTGCGGCACGAGGATGCGGTTGCGTACATCGGTGGATGGCATCTTGAAGCTGAGGTGATCCACCGCACCCATCTTACCCTTTAAGAACGCCTGATACCGAGCCGCGACCGTTGGCACTTCGTCAAGTAGCACCATTCTTCCGGATGGATCCCGCCGATATGTCGGATTGCCGCGCGAGTCGTGACCGCACCACTTCACCGCGCCAAAGAACATCGAGTGAGTCTTCCGAGGCTCGGTCTTCTCGAGTACCATGACAGCGACCTTCGTATGCGTGCCGCTCTTGCCGCTCGTCTTGAAGAGTGACTCCGGCATAGTGACGATTGCTCGGATCGTCGTCCGCTCCATTAGATAGTTGATCACGTACTCATACGACGGATTTCCGAGAATGCTTTCAGGCATGACAATACCAAGGCGGCCACCCACTACCAGGAGCTGAAGACAGCGCTCCAAGAATAGGATGTGCGGCGCTTGCTCGTCACGCAACTTGTCTGACTTCGAGATCGTTTGTGACTTCTTATCCTTCGACCACTTATACCCGAGTTCGTACTGAGCGAGCACCTGTGCACCCTTCACTGGAATCTTCGACCCGAACGGCGGATTGGTCATTACAACATTGAAGCGGCCCAGCCTGACCCGGTCCCGCGCATCGACTCTCCACTCGTCCGGTCGCATAAGCGCATTTTCGCAAAACACACCACCGCGGCCGTCACCGATGATCGCCATGTAGGCTTTGGTCACCTTCGCTAGAAACGAGTCCTTGTCTAGTCCGCGAAAACACCTCGACGCCAGTTCTCGCTTCTTCCGGTCAAGGATGACCTCGGACCATTCCTTTTTCTTGCCCTCACGTTCGAGCTTACCCCACACATGTTCCAGCGCAGCAATTAGGAACCCGCCTGAACCACAGGCCGGGTCAATCAGCAGATCGCCTGGTTCTGGATCGATCATATCTACGATGAGCTTGATGACGTTGCGAGGTGTGAAAAATTGTCCCTCAGCTCCTCGCAGCGCTGGGCCGATGAAGACCTCGAATGCGTCTCCCACGGCATCTCGATCCGCATCGATGATGCAGTAAGTCTGAAGTTCCCCTACGACGTACATCAGACTGGCAGCATCCAGCGTCACCGCATCCTTCGAGGTGAAGACATCGCTGTACTCACGCTTAACCTTGAACTCAAAAGTCTCGACTATGCGCTTGCGCACATCCTTCGCAGTTTCGTCCACGCCACAGCGAAAGGATACCATTTCGTCCGGTGCGGTGTTGATCTCATCGTAGATCTTGCAAAAGAGGAGGTTGATGATCTCCTGTGCCAGCGATTCATCCCGGGTGATGCCGGTCGTATTGCCTGCGAGATGGTTCCTGATGTCACGAAACACGGCCTTTAGATTGGAAGGCTTCTTGAGCTCGCGACGGCAGTAGAGTCCGATGTCCTCGACACGTTGACCGTACCGCGGAATGTTCGGCAACTCTTGATAAGTCCGGCGCCCGCTGGCGTGGTGTACCTTTCGGATGTAGGCGTGCTCGCTACCGTTGAACCAGACGCCAATCTCCGCGGTGCTCATATCAAGGTACAATTTCAGCTGAGCCAGGCCCTCCTTGCGCCGTGGTCGCTTGCACTCGACCACCATTTGAAGTTCGTCCTCTAGTCGGTTGTTGCTCGAGAAGACAGCAATGTCGATGGGGAATGTCTTCTTGTCGTCAGAAGGACTCTTCCGCACGCGATACTGTGGCCTAGTCTGGATATGCGCCTTGGGATACCCGTAGTCGGCCACGAGGCGCTTCGCGAACACCTGCACAGCATTGATCTCTTCGGGAGTTGGGCTAACGGCGACACCGCTAATGTAGTCCTCAACAGCATCGGTGTCCGTAGGCGCAAGAACATGCGCAGCATTCGCACCGCGTCGAGCCACTGTTCCCTCGTGTCTTGGCGAAGTGATTGGCAGGCTTGAAGATAGATCGGAATTTCTAATGGAATGTAAGCGGGGACTACTGCCAGCGCATCCCCCTCCAGCGCCGCTTCAAGAGTGGACAGAGAAGCCGGCTAATCGAGCGCCGCGCGATTCGCGGGTCCCAGCCGCAATCTTGCAGTAGCAGCAACGTCGGGCACGCGGCGAGTTCGAAACTCGGTCACCTGGCCAGTGGCAATGTCCTTTGTTTGGCCAAAGCGTAAACGCCAATAGCGGCTGCCACCAACATCAGCCCCGCAAATAGCTGCGGACTCGAACGCTGACCGTTCGCCATGAAGTTCGCGAAGTGCTCGCAGTTATTCCCAAAGAGATCATAAAGCGGGTTGCACTCAGCCTCGCGAAGCCGCGCACGCGCGCCAACCTCGTCAACGATTTTGCCAATGATCTTCCAGTTGGCCCGGGACTCGTCGAGCCACTGCGACCTGAGCTGCGGCGGCGCCTGATCGACCACGACTGGACGCCAAGGTTCAGCCTCAGCGAGCGACAGCACGTTGCCAATGTCGAGCACACCGAAATGCTTCACGACCTTCTGCGGATTTTCTTGTTCAACCAGGTACAAGCCGTTAGGAACTATCTGTCCGCTGAGTGCGCAATAGGGCATTGTTTAGCGTCCTGCTTATGACATATGACCAGTGACCGGAAGCGCCCCGGCCGGGCTACAGAATCAAACCTTGGTTCAGAAGCCTGACAAGCTCGGGCATCGGCGAGATCCCGGGGCCGGCTAGGTCCCGCGTTGAGGCCTAGGGAGTCCGTGTCGAAAATTGAATCGGGGCTGAAAGACGAGCCTGAACAGCGCATTCTAATGCGTGTCTGGACCCGGCAACTCATGATCAAGGCCTGGTAGCGACGAATTATACCGCGGGCTTTCGCCGGGGCTTGCGTTGTTCGATTAGTTAAAGAATCGATGGACGATGCTACGCTGGTCTATCAGCGGCCCGCCGCACGGTCCCCAACCCAGATAGCGCAGCGCCAGCTTTTCGGCGAGCTTCCACCGCGCGGTCCCGGATCTTCGGAGAGGGCAGATACTCAGGGATTAGCGACGGATCGGAAATCAATCGGCGCACAGTAACTGAGTTCACCGTCACGTCCACCAACGAGGTATCGAACTGGGACCCTCGACCTTTGTTGAGTTCGGCCAAGACGACATCGAGCGATAGAGCGTTGCGGTAAGGACGGTTCGTCGTCATCGCGTCGATAGTGTCCGCGATCGTGATAATCCTAGCGCCGAGCGGAATCGCCTCACCGGAAACTTGGTCCGGGTAACCTCGGCCGTCCCATCGCTCATGGTGATGCCGGACGCAGGAGACAACGTACCCTTGGAACCGCGAGAACAGGCCGACTAGGTCCGCACTCTTTGCAGAGTGGGTCTTCATGATGGCCCACTCCTCTTCAGTCAGCTTACCCTCCTTTTGAAGGAGGGGAGCAAACTCTGCGTGGATCTTTCCGACGTCATGCAGCAGCGCTGCGTTTTCGATCTCTTCGACTTGTTCGGGCGTCAATCCAAGATCAGTTGCGATCGCGCGCGATAGGCCGCATACGCGCCTTGAATGACCTGACGTGTATGGATCACGGGCTTCGATTGCTTTCACCATCATTGCAAGCTGTTCTCGAACATTCAACTCGAGTTGGTCGTACGCCCCATCGAGCTCTCCGTATAGATCTTGGAGGTTGTTGAGCTTCCCATAGATGTGCCTGAACCCAAGCAGCGGCAATGCCAAGGCTAGAAAGGCAAATCGCTCCAGTCCGCTTGCGCTGTTAGTCCGGACAAACACGCCTGCCACGAGCAGCGCAAGCATGCTTGCGGCGATATCGTACCCCAACACCCACATCGTATTGGACCGCCATGTGCGCAAAACCGGCCTGTCGTTCGCAAGCGCGACGACCGTGCTGACGAGAAGGGAGTTCGCAACAAAATAGATCAGCGCCGCCACCAAGAAGGCGCCGATCTGGACAAGCGCAGCGTTGAAAACAGCCGGATGACCGGGCACCGCAGGCAACAGGAATTGCGGCGGATGCTGACCACCGAGCAGGTAGTACACCGTGAACGTGAGACCTACTGAGATGCTACGTTCGGCAACGTTGAACGCAAGCCGCAAGGGAGAGTCTCGCTCCACAATCTTGGCGATTGCCTTTGCCAATGCCGCGATGAGGGCGCCCAAGAATGCACCCAGAACTAGGCCAACGGCGAGATGGAACACAAACACCAACGAGCCGGTCAGACCGCCAGCCTTATTGTGTGTACGAGACAATTCAAGGAGACATCCGACAAACAGGAAGCTGAAGACTGCCCACGCGTCGAAACCTGGTCGTGGCAGAACGCTGGTAACTCCAAGCACCAGCGCTGCAGCGACAACGACACTGAACACGTAAATCCGAACAGCCTTCGGGAACGTCATATAAAGTGGGAGGGAAAACCCACGATCAATCATCAGCCCCAGCCCTGCGTCTCCGCGTTGAACAAGCCCTCGACAAAATCGAGAGCAGCGGCCAGCCACTCTAGCATTTGCGTCACCTCCCGTCCTACTGCCAATGTCCTTCGACGAGTGGCAAACCCCGCTATGGTTCACCGGACGCTCCGCTGTATACAGCCGCTCACTTCGCTCAAAGACAGATCTCTGGGATCTCCCCCCCGTTATTCCTTTCGCGCTAATCGTTGACCTGCATCAACCACATGACCTTGTGCTTCTACTCTATCTCGCTGCGCCGAGCACCGCTCAACGCTTGTGCTGCATCGCCCAGCGGTTCGTCGCGTCAAGCACCGCATACACCGCCGCGTGCTCCGGACTCTCCCGCATTTCCGCCGTCCCCATCAGCAGCCGCGAATCACGCGACCCGCTCGCCAGCACGCCCACCATCGCGAACGACCGGTCGAACAACTCCACCGCCTGCGCCCCCTCCAGCGCCAGCGACTGCGCATCGAACAACTTCCCCAGCGCAATCACCGCCGCCCGCGCCGCCGTCTCCATCCGGTTCCGCTGCGTGTCGGGCCCTTCCTCGATCACCGTCTCAGCATGATCACCAACCGCCAGCGTCACCGTCGCCGTCACCCGCCGCGACCGCGGCACCGTGGCAATCGACAGATCCTCGAACAGCACCACTCGCTGTGCCGCGCGCTCGCGCACCGCGCCGAGATCGAGGGCCTGCAACGGCTTCACATCCGCCGTCGGCGCCACCGAGATCTTGCGGTGATCGACCTTGAGTCCCAGGTGCGCCAGCAACGCACTCTCGACGTTGCGGACCACCTGCTTCGGATTCTGTCCGGCGTGCGCGAGGATGTGGATCTCGCTCACCTCGCCCAGGGGTGTCGTCACCACCCGGGCCGAGAGAATCCCCTCGAGTGAAGTGAGAAGGTTCTCCGCCTTGCGGACCCCCCACGGGTCGGCGCTGGCATCGACAGGCGCGCCACCCGGCCGCGAGGCCGAACCATCATAGAAATGCGGTGATGCAGTCACGGCGTGTCCCTTCCAGAGAACGTCGTCAATCCCTAGGCGATGTTGTTGCGACCGGCGGCCTTGGCCAGGTACAGCGCCCTATCCGCCTGTTCCAACAACGCTCCTTCATTCGGCAGCGACGGGTCGAACTCGGCGACCCCGATACTCACGGTGATCTGCCCCGAGAGGAAACCCAGCCGCCGCCCCGACTCTTCCACCCCTTCCCGCACCGCGTCGGCCACCCGCAACGCACCGGCCCGGTCGGTCCTCGTCAACAACGCCACGAATTCGTCGCCGCCATATCGCGCCGCCATGTCGGTGGCGCGGATCGTCCGGCGCATCTCGTCGGCCACCACCCGCAACACCAGGTTGCCGCGCTCGTGCCCGTAGCGGTCGTTCAGCTCCTTCAACCGGTCGAGATCGAGGAAGAGCACCGCGAACGAATCGCCGCTGCGCTTGCTCCGCTCCATCTCGTGCGACAACCGCTGCTGCAGCGAGCGATAACTCGCCAACCCCGTCAGCGCATCGGTGCTCGCGTCGCGCGACGCGTCGTCGGCCCGCTTGCTGAGCCACGGCACGCACTGCTTGAGCGATGCGCGCCCGAGTGCAGCAGCCTGCGCGAAGCGATGACAGGTCGGATAGCCGCACGCCCGGCAATCCCACGGCTTCCCGTTCGGCCCCGTCCCGATCGCCTCGAGGATCGCCCGCACCGCCACCGCGTCGGCGACAGTGCGATTGGTGTTGAACGGGAAGACCGCCGTGACCGATACTCCATCACCGTCTTCATTCACCACCGGAACGCGACTCCTCGCCGGTTCGTACTGCTGCACCAGCATCCGCCGCCGGAAGAGATCGTCGGCCGGCCCCGCCGCCGGATGCGCCAGCGCGCCGGCGTGGGACTGCAAGTCGACGAAGCCGAGATCGATGTGATCGTGACCCACCGCGCGCGCCAGTGCCGGCAGCGTGTCGAGGCCACGAACCGCGAGGAGCCTCCGCCCCTTCGACGATCCAGACACCACCATTTCGAGCGCCAGACCGCCGGCAACCGAGAGATGGCGCCGCGTTTCGGGCGGCAACCGGGAGAAGGTCCGCGGCATCGCTTCGGGCCGCACTTCCCTCAATGCAAAGAGCTGCTCCAGATCGACGAAAGTCAGCGTAGCGTCAAGTTCTTTGACAGTTCCGGCCGTGCTGACCCCCGCATAGACCACCGGGAGCGATTCACCGTGACGGCTTCGCAGGAATCGAGCCTCGGCGACGCTCGGCGTCGTGACAGGTGCCAGATAGGGAACGAGCTCGGGATAATTGGCGGTAATGGTGGCCACGACGACCGGATCGGTCGAGCGGACGAGGGTCCCCCAGTCGGGATCTTCCCACAACCTGAGGTATTCCTGCGCCACAAGTTCTTCGCCAATGACCCCCCGGGAGACGTGGCGGAAGCCGGCATCGTAGCAGGCGTTGACCAGCTGTTCGGGAGTCGCCGGATGAAAATGCGCCACCGCCTCCGGTGCCAGGATCAGGGCACCATTTCCCGCCTCGGCGATGGCGATCGCGCGCTCGACCGCACCGGTGGCGGTGATCGCCCCGTGCGGACATGCGGGGATGCACTCGCCACACTTGATGCAGTTCTCCTCCACCACCTCGACGACGTGCGCCTCCGGCGGGAGGGCGATCGCGTCGGTGGGACAGACACGGACGCACGCCAGGCAAGCGACGCATCGAGTTTCGTCAACGGCGAGACGCACGCAGCCCTTTTGTTACAGAGGTTGTTGCTTTGGAGCCACTGTCAACATGGCGATCGAGTTGAGAACTGTCAATAGGTGTAGCAGTTCAAAGGCTTGTGAGAAAGCGACTTAGACGAACGGCGCATGGTGCGAGAAATCGGTGGCAAACGACGGTTCCGAGAGCGAATTACCTTTGATTCATGAATCGCGCCACGGCAGTGCAGCTGGAAGTTCAGCGACGCCTTACCGCCGCGGAGCGGCTGGAAATCACCGCCCAGATGTGCGATGCGATGCGGACCCTCGTCGCTGCCGGGATCCGGATGAGGAACCCGGGGTGGGGTGAGGACGAGGTGCGGCACGAACTGCTGCGGATCTACGAGGCGCTGGCACCGGAAACTGCGGGTTAGGCCTCGTCCTTTGGCAAACGTCCTTCGCAGGCTTCGAGGAACAGGCGTCGCACCTCCTGCTTCTCAGCAGACAGCAGCTCTCGTTTCAGTACCGCTCTGCTACCGGCGAGGAGCCGCGCATCTCGATCGCGAGGGATGCCGCCGCCGCCGCGAATCGCTTCGATGAGGCCCCGCAACTCTCCCTCAGGCACCTCAAAAGCCGCCCTGCGGGCCATGGAAGCGAGGGTGGTATCGCTGGCAGTGACCAGTGGATCAGCTATCAGGGGCCGGTTTGGTGTTAGTGCATCCCTGGGCTTGCAACTGAGAAACGACGAAACGTCATCAGCGTGCCACTCGTGGCAAGTATCTGCCTCCTGGAGCAGGAAGAGCGACTGACTGCCGCGAGAGGGCTTGATCCCAACCAAGTGAACGCGAACTCCAAACTCCTGTGCTTGTTGGACCCCTACACGCAAATCCTCGTCTCCCGACAACAACACCGCATCGGACATGGCTCGATTACGCGCAAGATTGATCATGTCGGTCACGATCAGCGAATCGACTCCCTTTTGTTCGCCGACACTGTTGACGAAGCCAAGGCGTACCTTGACGCCGTGTAGGTGGGCCAGAGCTATATGCTGTGAAGTTGGTCCTGTTGACGTCCCATCGTACCAGTACACCCGAAGAATTGGGACGCCGGAAATCTTCTCGGCGAATTCCTGAAACGCCGCGACGACTCGTTCATGATCGAGGCCAACCTCGCCCCGCTGAAGCTTTTTCCCATGCAGGAGCACCGATCCTTGCGCGAACAAATATCCGGCATCCACAAATACAGCTACGCGATCCATGTAAACCTCTGGGACTAGACATAAAGTGAAAAGGGCCCCCGAAGGGACCCTGTAGTACGCCGCCCCATTAATTCGCGCAGAGCGCGTAGTCGGAGCAGCGTGCCAAAACTATCGGCCAATTGGCCCCAAAAGTCAAGGCTAAGGCGGCCTAACTCGATCTCGGTGCGCAGCGCGCAAACAGTCAGCCGAGCTCATACTCCTTGAGCTTCCGATAGAGGGTCCGCTCCCCGATGCCGAGGACCTGGGCCGCCTTCCTACGGTTCCCCCGATGCTCGGTCAGGACCGCTTCGATCGCCGCCCGCTCGATCTCGGCCATCGTCATTCCCGGCCGGTAGATCACGGTCGTTGGCGGCGGCTCCTCCTCCGCTGCCGAAACCGGGCCAACCGCCGCGATCGGCAGCGCCACGGGAATCGTCGGGTCGGTGACCTCGATCAGCTGCACTTCGTGATGGCGCTCGTCGATCCGCCGCCGCAACTCCTCCAGTTGTGACCGCAGCTCCATCAGCGACCTGAGGATGAACTCGAACTCGGCGCCGCCCAGCGGCCGCTCGCCGAGTTGCGTGTGTGTGCCGATCCGCATCGGGAGGAGCGACGGTGTCCCTTCGAGGACATCGGGCGGGATGTCGCCGGCCTGAATCTCGTGCACCGGCGCCAGCACCACCATCGATTCGATCAGGTTGCGCAGCTGGCGCACATTCCCCGGCCACGGCGCCTGCACCAGCCGCTGCATCGCGTCGGCGGCGATCCCGGGGAAGGTGCGCTCGTGCTGCGCGGTGAATTCGCGGACGAAGCGCTTGACGAGGAGCGGAATGTCGTCGCGCCGCTCGCGCAGCGGCGGGAGATAGATCGAGAGGACGTTGAGGCGATAGAAGAGATCGTCGCGGAACTCGCCGCTCGCGACGCGATCCTTGAGCGGACGGTTGGTCGCTGCAACAACGCGCACATCGACCTTGATTGGTTGCACGCCGCCGACGCGGAAGAACGAACGGGTCTCGAGAACCCGCAGCAGCTTGACCTGCACGCTGGCGGGGATCTCGCCGATCTCGTCGAGGAAAATCGTCCCTGTGTCGGCGAGCTCGAAGCGGCCGAGGCGGCGTTCGGCGGCACCGGTGAAGGCACCCTTCTCATGACCGAAGAGTTCGCTTTCGAGGAGCGTCTCGGGGAGTGCCGCGCAGTTGACCGCGATGAACGGGCGGCCGCGGCGCGGCGAGAGATCGTGAATTCCCTTCGCGACGAGTTCCTTGCCGGTGCCCGATTCGCCCTGGATCAGCACCGTGCTCGACACCGGCGCCATCTGCTCGATCTTGACGAGGACTTCCTGGATCGCGGCGCTTTCGCCGAAGATTCCGGTGTGGCGCTGGAGATCGCGGCGATCGACCATCCGGTGCACCGTTGCGGCGAGTTCGTCGATCGCGACCGGCTTGACGAGGATCTCGGTTGCGGCGAGGTGGACGGCGCGACTGGTGTTCTCGGAGTCGGTCGATTCGAGCAGTGCGAGGACGGCGACTTCGTGATCGCGCGCGTAGGTGGCGAGTCCCGCGGTCGACGATTCGTGGACGCCGCCGGTGATCACCAGGAGTGATGGGTGATCGCGGCGAATGGCGGCGCGCGCTTCGTCGAGCGACGCGGCGACGGCAGAGGCGATGCCGGAGGCGCCGAGGGCGCGGTCGAGCGGGACCGCGGTTTCGAGATCGGCGAGGGTGATGACGACTTTGGCAGTCATTGATGTGCCGTATCGCCGTGCAGGATGGCGGCGAGGTGATCGACAAGCGGTGCGAGGGTGGTGAGACCGTCGCGAACGGCGGAGGTCGACCCGGGAAGATTGACGATCAGGGTGCGGCCGCGGATCCCGGCGATCCCGCGCGACAGTGCGGCGCGCGGCGTTTCGCGGAGTCCGGTGGCGCGGATCGCTTCGGCGATCCCGGGAGCTTCGCGGTCGATCACGGCGCGGGTCGCCTCGGGGGTGTGGTCGCGCGGAGCGAGCCCGGTGCCGCCGGTGGTGATGATCAGGTCGGCGATGTCGCTGTCGGCCCACTGCATTAAGTGGTTGCTGATCTCGAGCGATTCATCAGGAACGAGGGCGCGGGCGGTCAATTCGTGATGCTGCTCGGCGATCCAGTCCACGATCGCGTGGCCAGAGCGGTCTTCGCGTTCGCCGCGGGCGCCGGCGTCGGAGATGGTGAGGACGGCGATCCTGGTTGGTGCTCCCATCGTCGGTCCTCCTTCCGCTCGCCGTGGTCGGCCAGAATGGCAGCAGGAGGATAGGGTCTGTTGGGAGCGGCGGCAAGATTAGAGCGCGGCTGGCGTCGTGGGGCGGCCCTTCGCCGCGCCAGTCGGTCGGCTGTCGAATTCCCAAGGATCATCAACGCGTCCGTCCCGACCGAAGCCGCGCTACGGGCCCCCCACGACGCCAGCGGACGACTCGCCGCGCTACGGGCCCCCCACGACGCCAGCCACCACTGTCATGCCCTATCACGCATACCGGAACAACCGCATGAAGCCGAAATCCATGTGCAGCGTCTGGTGGCAATGGAAGAGTGTTGCGCCGGGGTCGTTTGCCACGAAGTCGACATCCATTGCGCCGAACCCGGGGACCACGATGGTGTCCTTCATGATGCCGGAGGTGGGACGGCCGTTGATGTTCACGAGCTCGAACGAATGCCGATGCAGGTGCACCGAATGCGGGTCGTCTGCCTCGTTGCGGAACGACAACCGATAGTGGCGCCCCTGATGCAGCACGATCGGCTCGCTCTGCTCGAAGAGCGTCCCGTTGATCGGCCATCGATTGAAGCCGTGCGGGCCGCCGTTGATCTTGCCGAAGGTGAGGGCGATCGTCTCGTCCGGCGGCGGCACCGCGCCTCCCGCAGCACCGAACCTGGTGTAGTCCCACGCCTCTTCTTGCGGAGCGATCCATCGCGGTGCGCCGGTTGCGCCGGCGTATTCGACGACGATCCCCATCCCGTCGCGCCGGTCGTCGTCCTTCGGCGTGCCGAGGATCCACACTCCCGGCCGGTTCATTTCGACGACGGCATCGATCCGCTCGGCGACGCCGAGTGCGAGGACGTTCACCTTGGTCGGAGTGGGAACAGGATTGCCATCGAGTGCCACGACTTCGAACTGATGTCCCGGCAGCGCGAGCTGGATGTTCTCGGTGGCACTCGCATTGATGATCCGGAAGATGACGCGCTCGCCTTGCCGAACGCGCACCGGCTCGCCGTGGCCGAGGGACTTGCCGTTGATCGAAAAGGAGCGGTAGCCGATTTCGTAACCGTTCGGCTTGCTGTCGGTAGAGGGGGGCCGCACCGTTCCCTGCGGCCAGATCTCCGCGTCGGTCCCCATCTCCTGGGCGCCGAAGAACGGTTCCCATTCGTGCGTCACCAGAAAGACTTCGCGATCGTAGCGCCCCGGTTCGCTCGCGGGCTCGACATAGACGCCGGCGAACTGGCCAGTGTAGGTGCCGCGATTCAAGTCGGATCCGGCGAAGGTGTGGGTGTGTACCCAGCGCGTTCCCGAAGGACGGGGCGTCAACTGGTAGCGCCGCCGACCGTGCGCTGCGACGGGAGGGGTCCCTTCCTCTGCGGCGCCGTCGATCGTGGTCGGCACGAACTGGCCGTGCCAGTGCACCAGCTCGGCGGTGTCGGTTTCGTTGATCAGCTCGATGGAGACTGTGCGACCTTCCTTGAGCCGGATGAGTGGACCGGGGACGCTGCCGTTGTATCCGATGGTGCTGATGATGTGATCGGGTGCCAGCTCCAGCAACACCGGGGCAATCCGGATCGTCACGTCAGCTGCGGACTGCGGTTGACTGGTGGTGTCTTCAGATGGAGCGTGGTCGGTGCGCTGTGATTGACGAGCGCAGCCGGCGGCGATCGCGGCGCTACTGGCGAGTCCGGTGAACATGAACTGGCGGCGCGAAAGTGATCGAGCGTAGTGGCCTGGTGTCACGGTCTCTCTCCTGTGATCGGATCGTGCGCTCAGGGTCGTGCTGCGCGGGAGAGGAGACGACGAGCGGATCCATTCTCGTCACGACTGGCGGCTGGTCGTCAGCCACCGCGCCGCAGAAACTCCGCGAACGCAGCGGGGAGCGACGTCGCCAGGATCGAGGTGGCGGCACGCTCCACGTCGTAGTCAATCCGGCGGAACTCAACCGTCGCTGGAAGACCGGGCGACATCGTCATCACCACATATCCTGCGCGAGGATCGCCGTCCTTGGGACGGCCGACCGACCCGGCATTGACGAAGTCGATCCCGTCGATCGTCCGGTGCCACGACAGATGGGTGTGACCGAAAGCAATCACGTCGCCGGCTTTCGCCCTGATTCGTTCGGCCATTTCCCGGCAGAAGGTGTCCGTGCGATCGGCGGTCCAGTAGAGGGTGTTGAGCGTTGCCGCTCCGTGGATCAGCGTCACCATCGGGCCGCTGAGATGCCCTCCGAACGGCCGCACGTCAACGCGAAACGGGAGTTGCGCGAGACGGCGCTTCGTTTCCGGTGTGACGTTCGCCCTGGTCCATTCGAAGCTCTCGTGCGCCTGCGCTTCCTGCAACGGATTCTCGTACCTGCAGCCGCAGTGGATGTAATCGAGCGCGACAGTCGAGTCGTAGTTGCCCGCGACTCCCGCGATGCCGCGGTCGTGCAGCAGTGCGACGACCTCGTTCGGTGACGCGCCGTATCCGACGAGATCGCCGATGTGATAGATCAAATCGACGCCACCGCGCGAGTCGATATCGGCGAGGACCCCTTCGAGCGCCGGGAGGTTGCCGTGGATGTCGGAGATCAGCGCGAGGCGCCGTGAGCCACCGGACGGTCTACTGTCGATGGTCATGCGCCGTCCCCTGGCGGATGTAGTCGTACAGGAGCACGGCGAGCGCCGCACCGGCGATCGGTCCCGCCCAGTAGATCCAGTGGCCTTCCCACTGTCCGGTTGCGAGCGCGGGGCCGAAGGAGCGCGCCGGATTCATGCTCGCCCCGGTGAGCGCCCCGCCCATGAGCGCATCGCCACAGACGGCGAGACCGACCGCCACTCCTGCCACCGGACCGGCAACACGATCGTCAGTTGCGACTGCCATGATGACGAGCATCAGGAAGACGGTGAGGACGATCTCCAATGCCAGCGCCGGGATCGCCGGAATGCTCGGCACCGTTGCGCTGGCGTTCGCCGCCGCGCCAATGACGAACCGCAACAGGAACGCGGCCGCTGTGGCCCCGATGAGCTGCGACGCGATGTATGGGGCAACCTCGCGGGGCGGCATTCGGCGCGCGACGAGAAATCCGAGTGTTACCGCAGGGTTGAAATGTGCCCCGGAGATGTGACCGAGGGCGTAGATCCCCGCGACGAGGACGCATCCGAACGCGAGCGCGATGCCGACGCCACCAACGTTGCCATGCGTGAAGGCGTTCACGCCGGCGGCGCCCGGCCCGATCAGCACGAGAAAGAAGGTGCCGACCGCCTCGGCGGCGAGCCGCGGACGAATCACGCCGCGGGCGGGCAGCAATCCGGCCCGCAGCAACTCTTCGCGAGAGGTTTCGTCGCGCGAACGAATGCGCCCATCACCCGGCCGCTCACTTCGCGCGCCAGCACTTCCGTGTTCACCCCTGATTCCTGCAGGAACGCGCGGGCATCCTCGAAGGCGTAGACGCGGGTCGGTTCGATGCTCGCGTCGACGAATCCCGCGTGGCCGAGAAAGCTGAGGAAGTCTTCTTCCGAGAGCGCACCGGCGACGCAGCCGACCCACAGTTCCATGCTGCGGCGAACTTCCGCCGGCAACTCACCGCGAACCACGACATCGGACACGGCGAAGCGCCCGCCGGGCTTGAGGACGCGGAAGGCTTCGGCGATCACGGTCTTCTTGTCGCCGGAGAGGTTGATGACGCAGTTGGAGATGATGACGTCGATGGAGTTGTCGGGGAGTGGAATGTGTTCGATGTCGCCCTTGAGGAACTCGGCGTTCATGACGCCGGCCTTCGCCTGGTTGGCTCGCGCCAGCGCCAGCATCTCGTCGGTCATGTCGAGGCCGTACGCCTTGCCGGTCGGTCCGACGCGCCTGGCCGAGAGGAGGACGTCGATCCCGCCGCCCGAGCCCAGGTCGAGGACTGTTTCGCCGGGTTCGAGTGCCGCGAGCGCGGTCGGGTTGCCGCAGCCGAGGGACGCGAGGACGGCGTCCTGTGGGAGGCAGGCGGTTTCGGAGTCGCTGTAGAGGTTGGAGGTGATTGGATCGTCGCACCCGGACGATGCGCTGCCGCCGCAGCAGCCATTCGATTCGCCGGCGGCGACGCGGAGTGCTGCGGCGGCGTAGCGGTCGCGAACGACTTCCTTGATTTCATCGGGCATTGGTCGACTCGCTATCAAGAAATGTTGATATACCGATCAGAAAAAAGGTCAGCAGCACTTGGCAGCCGCGCGTTTCCATGCGGGAGGCGACATCGTCAGCACATCGATTATCTCCGCGATTCCTTCGGCGCGCAGCGTGTAGTACATCCACTGCGCCTCACGCCGTGCGGTGACGAGACCGGCTTCGCGGAGGACGCGGAGATGGAACGAGAGACGCGACTGGGCCGCGTCGAGTTCGCTCATCAGTTCGCAGACGCAGCGTTCGCCGTGCATGAGCATGCCGACGATCTGGAGACGGGTCGGATCGGAGAGCGCGTGGAATCGCTGGGCAGCGATATCGAGATCGGCAGTGACGGCTGGCATCAGGGGTGAATGTATATCAACTAATCTTGATACGTCAAGGCGTGCGTGGCTGGCGTCGTGGGGGCCGCTTCGCCGCGCCAGTCGGTCGGCTGTCGAATTTCCAAAGATCATCAACGCGTCCGTCCCGACCGAAGCCGCGCTACGGGCCCCCACGACGCCAGCGCGACCGGAGCAGTACACGAGCACGACACGGACGCGACGCGAAGTAGATTCAGGAATGCATCGCCGCCCACGCCGCGGGATCACGCTGCTGCTCCTGGCAGCGACTCTGCTCAACGCCTGTGGCGCGCACTGGACGCCGGTGACGATGCCGCAGCAGAAGCCGCTCGACGAGCGCGTCGTGCTGGAGTTCCATGCGCGAGATCAGCTGATACGGCTTCATGGCGTGAGATTCGAAGGTGACTCGCTGAGCGGGATCCCGTGGCTCGAGCACCTCTCGTGTGATACCTGCCGCGTCCACTACGCAGTGGCCGAGATCTCAGGTGCGCGGACTGGCGCGCCGGGAAATGCTGCGTGGGGACCGATCGTGCCGCTCGCGGTGCTTCTCTCACTGGCGGGGCTCGCCATCGCCGGGTGTGAACTCAGCAGTCACTGCGGGTGGGGTGACTGAGCGCAACCGCGTGCGCGTCGCAGGCGAAGCGGTCATTTCGCCGGCACAAAGATGCGTAGAAGCGGTTTGCCGCCGACGTTTTCGAGCGGGAGATAGACGCGGTGCGTTTTCGGGTCGACCGAGACGGTGTGTGCGTGCGGAAGCCGGAGCTCGCCCACTGCATGAAGGTCTGCGCCATCCGCCTCGAACTCGCTCACCACACCCGACTCTGACGCCACGTAGAGCCGCTGCCACTCAGGGTCCCAGGCCAGGACATCGGGGTCGCCGCCGATACGATGCGTGCCGACGACTCGCATCGACCGCAGGTCGACGACCTGGAGCGTCGCATTCCCCTCGCCGCTCACGAAGGCGAGCCGCCCCGGCTCGTCGAGCGTGAAGCCGTGCGGATGATTGGAGGCGGGGAGATCGTAGCGCTGGACGATCCGTTCAGTCGCCGGATCGATCGCGACGAGCTGGTTGCGGGTCTGCACCGCAACGAGGATGCAGTGCGACACCGAGTCGTAGTGGGTGTTCCCCGCCTCGCCGCCGAGCGGGATGGTGGAGCGCCTGGTGTTGGTGCGGGCGTCGATCATCATGTCGGCGCCGCCTGACTCGTCGGAGACGAAGAGCTTCTCCTCGACTGGCGCGTAGGCGATTCCATCGGGGAAGGAGATACCGCCGACATGCGCAACGATCTTGAGCGAACGGTCGTCGATCACGACGACCTCATGCGCGCCGGCCGCGGAGACGTAGACCGCGTGGTGCGCCGGGACCGCAAGGATGCCGGTCGCGCGCGGCGTTCCGGGAACTGTGGCGATGACGCGTGACGATTCGAGGTCGAAGACGACGACGTCGCCGGCGTTCATGTGGCTGATGTAGAGCCGCCGCGAGGCGGCGTCGATCGTCTGGTAGTCGAATCGGTTGGCCGGCCCGAGGAGCGGCCGATCAGCGACGGGGAGCAGTGGGCCGCGTGGTACGCCGGGCTTCGCGGGGGTAGCGGGCGCTGGCCATCGCCCGGGGGTCATCGAAGTCGGCGTGGCGACGCATGAGTTGCTTTGCGCCGTGAGCGTGTGCGCTGCAATCACCACTACTGCCAGTGACGCGAACCGGAGTGACTGTGTCACGGGCCCCTCACGGGGTGGGGATAGCCCATAGTACCACGCCGCACCGATACGAGCAACGAAGAATCGTGGTTCGCGTTGCGCGGTTCACGGCGGCGTTGAGATGACCCTTGGGCTTCAGTGGGCTGCGTCAGAATGTGTGCATGCTCACGGGGCCCTCTTGTTTCTCCCAACTCGCCGAGATGATACTATGTCCATGCCGTCCCGTCTCAGGTACTCCGCAGCGATGGTACAAGCACTCCCCGACGACGGGAACCGTTACGAGACGGTTCACGGAGAGCTGCTAGTGTCGCCGACTCCAAGGCTGGCGCACCAGGTCGTGCTCCAACGGTTGGCGCTTGCCGTGCAGGAGTATCTCAAGGGAGCCGGACTGGAAGGGATGTTCAATGTGGACGCCGACATCTCGTGGGGTCCGGAGATCCTGGTCCAGCCCGATCTCTTCGTGGCAGATCCGATGGAATTGCGACGCGCGCAGTCGTGGTCCGATGTGAAGACTTTGCATCTTGTCGTCGAGATCCTCAGTCCGTCGTCGATGCGCGCCGATCGTGTGCTCAAGCGGCGGCTCTATCAGGAGCAGCGGATTCCGACGTACTGGGTCGTCGATGTCGACAACGCGCACGTCGAGATCTGGACTCCTGACGAGCTCTTCCCGCGGACCGAACGTGAGCGTCTCGTCTGGAAGCACCCAGCGATGAGCAGCGACTGCGTTGTGTCGCTGGCGGAGCTTTTCAGGGCGTGGTGAGGCCCCTTGCCGGGCATCTATTGGTAGCGTGATCGATCGCGGGACGCCGTATCCCGAGCGGCATCCGTGGCCGTGATCGCCACGCCCGTCACGGCCTTTCCACCAAACGGTCCCCGGCTCGCGGCAGCAGCGCGGCGATCCCTACACTGTCAGCGTGGCTGCCGGCGTCAGAGGGCTGGTCGCCCGCGGACCAGTCGGAGGATGAGGACGATCAGCGCCACGATCAGGAGGATGTGGATCAATCCCCCCATGGTGTACCCGCCGATCATGCCGAGGGCCCACAGGATCACGAGAATGATGATGATGGTTTCCAGCACGGGAACCTCGCTTCCGGAAAGCTTCGGCGCACTTGCACGTGCGCCGCAGGCGGCAGTCGGCTGCCTGGACGGTCGAGTCGCCTGATGCAGACTCGACCGGGGAGACGACGAGGAGGGTCCGCACAACACCGTATCCCGCCTGCGGGGAGCACCCTGCTCAACACATCCCGGGTCAGGGAAGGTGGTGGACGTCCATGTTGAGGGCGCCCCATCTGCCGAACAGCCGGGATTGCGGCTGCGCCGAGCACGTGGCGAGAAGAGCAGGGACGGCTGCCAGGATTCTATCAATGATTCGACAGCAGCAGATCGTAGAATCGTTCCGGTAGGATGCGGTGCAACGTTTCTACTCCAGGCAAATAAGCCCGGTTCGATCCGGGGGTTGGTTCCTGGTCAGCGTATGATGCGCCGGCGGGCCTTCTCCTTCCAATCGAGTCAGCGCGAGGTACACGTCAAGTGTCGAACCTCTGACGGTGCCGGTCATGTGCACTGAATCGCCAACGTCAAAGACATTTGTCGACTGGAACCGCACGCCATGCACGTCAAACTCCCCGGCGCTGTCGACGTTCGCGACCGGATATAGGTCTACGTTACAGAACGTGCTCACGATAATTGCGTGCGCAGCTGCGGAATCGGTGATCTGAATCCTGTCTCCACCCCATTCACCGGTGAGCTGCGTCGGCGGCGGGCTCGGCAGCTGCGATGAGCAGGCGGCGATGAGCAAAGTCACAAGCAGAGTGAGTATACCTGCAGGTTTCATCTATTCTCCTGCGTCGCTTCATCTGACATTCAGGCTGCCGCGTTACCCCACCGTCCTCCGCACGAACGGCCGATTCACCACCGTCGCCTGCCAGGTGCGATCACCCGACAACACCATCAGCGCCGTCCCCGGTGTCGCGGCGGTCGTCGGCAGCGCCGTCATCCCGATGATTCCAGCTCGGGGCGAATAACCGATCGACCGCACCCGATCGACCATCACTCCCGCCACGCGCACTCGCGATGAAATCGGGGGGACCGACACCCCCGCCACGTGCAATCCGACGAGTCGCTTCATCGCCCCCGCCGTGCGCCGCGCCGCAAGCGCCGTCTCGCCGGGAAATGGCGCTCCCTTCCGCTCCGCCACCAATTCCTCGAGCCCCGCTTCGACCGGCGTGTCGCCAGGATCGATCTCGACGCCGACGTTGGCGATCCCCCACTCGAGCCGATGGAGCCGCCACGCCTCATCGTTGACCGGCACCACACCGGCGCGATCAAGCGTGGCCACCAGCGTCGCGCGGTCACGACTCCTGCAGTAGAAGTCGATCCCTTCGGCGGTATCGGCGGTGGCACGTGCGGCGAAGACGTCGATGTCGCCGAAGCGCGCGGTGGTGAGATCGCCCGGCTCCATCGGAATCGGCGTGAGCCACGACGTCATCCGCGCGACTGTCGCGGGCCCGCGCACCGCGATCACTCCCATGTCGTCGGAGATGTCACGCAGCCGGACGTTGCCACGCTTTCGCTCGAGGATGTGATCCCACGCGGCAGTCCGCTGCGCCGCGTCGACCAGGAGCATCACCCGCTCCGGGAAGCGATAGACGGTGACTCGATCGAGAATCGACGCGTCGTCGCGCAGGATCAGCGAATGAACGAAGTGCCCCGGCGGGAGGATCGAGAGATCGGCGGTCACGACGCGATTGACGAAGGCGTGCGAGTCGGCGCCGGCGACTTCGATCAGGCCGAGTCCGTTGGCAACCCAGCTCGCCGCGCCAGAGACCAGCGCGCGATAGCCGTCAGTGAGATACTCGCTCGATTCGATCGCCTGACTCATTGCACGCCGCCCATCAGCATCGCCATCAACGCCTTCTGCGCGTGCATCCGGTTCTCCGCTTCGTCCCACACCCGCGACTGCGCCCCTTCGAGCACGCCTTCACTGATCTCCTCGCCACGATGCGCCGGGAGACAGTGCAGCACGATCGCATCCGGCGCGGCCGCGCGCATCAGCGCCTCGTCGACGCAATAGCCAGCGAACGCCTGCTGCCGCACCGCCGTTTCGCCCTCCTGGCCCATCGACGCCCAGACATCGGTGTTGACGACATGCGCGCCGGCAATTGCCTCCTCCGGATCTTCGGTCACGAGGAGCCGCGCGCGGGACGAATTCGCCTCGAAGATGGTGCGGTCGGGTTCATATCCCGCCGGGCAGGCGAGGCGCACGTCGAATCCGAAGAGGCCGGCCGCTTCGATCCACGAGTTGGCCATGTTGTTGCCGTCGCCGATCCATGCGACGACGCGGTCGGCGATCGAACCGAACTCTTCCTGCACCGTGAGGAGATCGGCAAGAAGCTGGCACGGGTGGAGCAGGTCGGTGAGGCCGTTGATCACCGGCACATCGGCGAATTGCGCCAGCTCCTCGACGTCGCGCTGCGCAAAGGTGCGGATCATGATCCCGTCGACGTAGCGCGACAGGACGCGTGCGGTATCGCGAATCGGTTCACCACGTCCCAGTTGAATATCTCGCGACGAGAGGAAGAGCGGATCGGCGCCGAGCTGGCGGGCGCCAACTTCAAACGAGACGCGAGTGCGGGTCGAACTCTTGGCGAAGATCAGGGCAATCGATTGGCCCTGGAGCGGGCGATCGCGGTACTCGCCGGACTTCATGCTGAGCGCCAGGTCGAGGAGCGCCTGGCAGTCGCTGCGAGTGATATCGCTGAAGGAGAGAAGGTCCTGCATGCCTCGTCCGGATGGCGTGGGTCCGATGACCGGTGGAGGATAGGGGACGATCGGGAGCGGAACAAGGCGCGGTGTGCCCCCGCGACGCCTCGCCATCGTCCCAATCGCGATAGCGGCGTGCTCAGGATCGAGGCGGCAACTCATGGCGGCAGCAGGACAACGGCGATGGGTCGTTCCCGACGGATACATCCCGCCGTCGAGTACCGGCACGTCGCGGCCGCTCATCAGCCACGACGCGCTCTGCATCCTCAATGCCGGTGACGACGAGGCGCAGGTCACGCTGCAGATCTTCTTTGCCGACCGCGAACCGGTGGGACCGTACTGCCTCACCGTCGCAGCGCGCCGCACGCTGCATCTTCGCTTCAACGAACTCTCCGATCCGGAGCCGGTGCCGACCGGGACTGACTACGCCACGGTCATCGAGTCGGATCAGCCGATCGTGGTGCAGCATACCCGGCTCGATTCGCGCCAGCCGGCCCTCGCACTGATGACCACCATCGCCTGCCCCATCTAGCGAGTCCACACCCACGCGCCGCCGGCGCAATTCAAGGAGCGCCCGATGGCCAAAACTGTCGCCGATCTGCTGGTCGAACGCCTGATCGCATGGAAGGTCAACACGATTTTCGGATTTCCCGGCGATGGCATCAACGGGATCTTCGAAGCGCTGCGCACCCGGCAGGACAAGATCCGATTCATCCAGGTCCGCCACGAAGAAGCCGCTGCATTCGCCGCCTGCGGCTATGCCAAGTACACCGGCCGACTCGGCGTCTGCCTCGCCACATCGGGGCCGGGCGGGATCCATCTTCTCAACGGACTCTACGACGCCAAGTGCGACGGCCAGCCGGTCCTCGCGATCACCGGTCACACCTTCCACGACCTGATCGGCACCAACTATCAGCAGGATGTCGATCTCGACAAGCTGTACATCGACGTCGCGGCCTACAATCAGCGGATCATGGGGGCGGCGCATGTGGAGAGTGTTGTCGACCTGGCGATCAAGACCGCGCTCGGCCGGCGCACGGTGAGTCACATCACCATCCCCAAGGACATCCAGGAGTGGAAGGCGTCGGATGCCAAACGCTCCGAGGCCAACGTCGCCGATCACAGCGCCGATTTCTACGCCGCCGCGCATCCGATTCCGCCGCACGCCACACTGGCGCGCGCGGCCGACCTGATCAACGCCGGGTCGAAGGTGGCGATCCTCGCCGGCCGCGGCGCGCTCGGCGCCCGCGCGGCAGTGCTCCGTCTTGCTGAACTGGTTGGTGGCCCGATCGTCAAGCCGCTGCTCGGCAAGGGAGTGGTTCCCGACGACAGTCCGTACACCACCGGTGGAATCGGCCTGTTGGGCACCGCGCCGTCACAGGACGCACTCGCCGAGTGCGACACGCTGATCATCGCCGGCAGCGGCTTCCCGTACATGGAGTTCTACCCCGAACCGGGTAATGCGCGCGCGGTGCAGATCGATGTCGACTCAAGCCGCATCGGACTCCGCTATCCGGTCGAGGTGGGACTGGTGGGCGATTGCCGCACGGTGCTGGGGGCGCTCCTGCCGCTGATTCAGCAGAAGAGCGACCGGAGCTTCCTGGAGAGTGCGCAGGAACGGATGACCGACTGGCGCAAGGTGATGACGGTGCGCGGCACGGTAACCGAGATGCCGATGAAGCCGCAGGTGCCGGCGTATGAACTCAACAAGCTCCTCGACCGCGACGCGATCGTGTCGGCCGACAGCGGGACGATCGCGACCTGGGCGGCACGATACATCGACATGCGCGACGAGATGCAGTTCTCGCTGTCGGGATCGCTTGCCACGATGGCGAATGGATTGCCGTACAGCATCGGCGCAGCGGTCGCCTACCCCGGGCGGCAGGTGGTCTGCATCGTGGGAGACGGTGGCTTCACGATGCTGATGGGAGAAGTGGCGACGCTGGTGAAATACAAGCTCCCGGTCAAGGTGCTGATCATCAAGAACAACGTGCTCGGCGAGATCAAGTGGGAGCAGATGGTCCTCGACGGCAATCCGGAATTCGGAGTCGAGCTGCAGCCGATCGACTTCGCGGCGTACGCCCGCGCGTGCGGCGCCGGGGGCTACATGATCGACAAGCCCGGCGACGCGGCCGCGATCCTGGCCGAGGCGCTGGCGCATCCGGGACCGGCGGTGATCGAAGCGGTGGTCGATCCCAACGAGCCGCCGATGCCGGGGAAGATCAGCACGAAACAGGCGGTGCACTTCATGGAGGCGCTGGTGCGCGGCGAGCGCGATCGCTGGGAGATCCTCAAGACGGTACTCAAGGACAAGGTGCGGGAGGTCGTGTAAGTGGACAGCGGGGATGCAGTGCCGGTCACCGCCGTCGCGGTGTCGGTGTATCGGGTGCCGACCGACACGCCGAACGAATCCGACGGCACGCTGGTCTGGAATGCTACGACGATGGTGCTGGTGGAAATCACGGCAGGCGGGATTACTGGACTCGGGTACACCTACGCCGACACTGCGACAGCGCAACTGATCCGCGACCTGCTCGCCGATCTGGTGGTGGGGAAGAACTCGATGGCGCCGGGCGATATCTGGCGGGTGCTCGGCGCCGCGGTGCGCAACCTCGGGCGGTCGGGGATCGCGTCGATGGCGATCGCGGCTGTGGATGTGGCGCTCTGGGATCTCAAGGGGCGACTCCTCGCTCTCCCGCTCGCGACCCTTCTCGGCGCAGTTCGGCGGTCCGTGCCGGTCTACGGCAGCGGCGGATTCACGTCGTACTCCATCACACAACTGCAGGAGCAATTGACCGGCTGGGTTGGCGCGGGGATTCCGCGCGTCAAGATGAAGGTCGGGCGCGACGCGAGCGCCGACGTACAGCGCGTGGCTGCGGCGCGCGCGGCGATCGGCGATGCAGAGCTCTTTGTTGACGCCAATGGCGCGTACGATCGGAAGGAAGCGTTGCGACAGGCGGAGCGCTTTCGCGATTCGGGCGTGACCTGGTTCGAGGAACCGGTGTATCACGGCGATCTCGAAGGGCTTCGCCTCTGCCGTGATCGCGCGCCGGTGCAGATGGAGATCTCGGTCGGCGAGTACGGCTACGTGACGTCGGACTTCGCGCACATCCTCAATGCCGGCGCCGTCGACGTCCTGCAGGCCGACGCCACGCGGTGCGAAGGGATCACCGGGTTGCTCCTCGTCGATGCACTCTGTGAGGCGCGCAACATGCCGTTATCGACGCACTGCGCACCGGCTCTCCACCTGCACGTGGATTGCGCGTTGAAGCGGCTGCGGCACGCCGAGTATTTCCATGATCATGTCCGGATCGAGCGGCTCTTCTTCGACGGCGTCAGTGCACCAGTCGATGGCGAGCTGTTTCCCGATCTCACGCGTCCGGGGATGGGACTCGACTTCAAGCGCAACGATGCCTCGCAGTGGCTGGTGGGATAGCGATGACGCGACGCGACGAACTGGTGCCGCTCACGCGACGAGCTCCAGAGGCGCCGCCGGCGACGAAGCCGCGCCCCGACGCGGTTCACGCATTAGCGGAGATCGACGTCAGCGCGCTCGCCGATGCGCTGTCGCGCGAGGTCGAGGGTGAAGTCCGCTTCAACGACGGCGATCGTGCCCTCTATTCAACCGACGCCTCCAACTACCGGCAGATACCTGTCGGCGTCGTCGTGCCGAAGACGATCGACGACGTGGTGCGCACCGTCGCGACGTGCCGCGCGTTCAACGTGCCGATCACGGCGCGCGGCGGCGCCACCGATCTCGCGGGGTCGACCTGCAACGCCGCGGTGGTGATCGACATGAGCAAGTATCTCAATCATGTGACCTCGATCGATTGGGACGCTCGCGTTGCCACGGTCGAGCCGGGCACCGTGCTCGACGACCTCCGGCATCAGGCGGAGACGCATCACCTCACCTTCGGTCCCGACCCCGCCACGCATGATCGGAACACGCTTGGCGGGATGATCGGCAACAACTCGTGCGGGATGCATGCGCAGATGGCGGGGAAGGTCGAGGAGAATACATCGGCGCTGGAGATCCTGACGTACGACGGCCTGCGGATGTGGGTCGGGCCGACGAGCGAGGAGGAGGTGGCGTCGATCATCGCGGAGGGCGGACGGCGCGGCGAGATCTACGCGAGGCTCAAGGCGATTCGCGACGAATACGGCGAAGAGATCCGCGCGCGCTTTCCGAAGATACCGCGCCTCGTCTCCGGCTATCCGCTGCACCAGCTGCTGCCGGAGAACGGTTTCAACGTCGCGCGTGCGCTGGTCGGGACCGAGAACACGTGCGTTACAGTGCTGCAGGCGCGGCTGCGACTGGTGCCAAGTCCGCCCTGCCGCACGCTGGTGGTCTTCGCCTTCGACGACATCTTCACCGCGGGGGACCAGGTCGCCTTCTGCAATGCGCACAAGCCGATCGCCCTAGAGGGGATCGACGGCAGCATGTTCACGTACATGCACGACAAGGGGATGTCGACGTCGGGACGCGACATGCTTCCCAAGGGGAACGCGTGGCTGGTGGTGGAGTTTGGCGGCGACACGACCGACGACGCCGATGCGCAGGCGCGCGAGCTGATGAAGGCGTTCGCGGAGACGCCGCTCAATCCGCCCGGAAAGCTCTTCGACAACCCGGCGGAGGAGAAGCTGCTCTGGAAGATCCGCGAATCGGGACTTGGCTCGACCTCCAAGATTCCGAACGATCCCGACTTCTACCCCGGCTGGGAAGACTCCGCCGTCGGACCCGAGGATGTCGGCAAGTATCTGCGCGGATTGCAGGCGCTCTTCGACAAGTACGGATATACCGCGTCGCTGTACGGGCATTTCGGGCAGGGATGCATCCACTGCAGCATCGATTTCGACCTCTACAGCGCCGAAGGGATCGCGAAGTGGAAGGAGTTCCTCACCGAGGCCGCCCATCTCGTCGTCTCGTTCGGCGGATCGCTGTCGGGGGAACATGGCGACGGCCAGGCGCGCGGCACATTGCTGCCGATCATGTTCGGCGACCGGCTGATGGAGGCGTTTCGCGAGTTCAAGGCGATCTGGGATCCCCTCGGCCGGATGAACCCCGGGAAGGTGATCGACGCCTATCCGGTCGATGAGAATCTCCGCTGGGGAACGCATTACCACCCATGGGAACCGGAAACGCATTTCTCCTTCGCCGACGATCGCGGCTCCTTTGCGTATGCCGCCAATCGCTGTGTCGGCACCGGGAAGTGCCGCAAGCACGACAGCGGCACGATGTGTCCGAGCTACATGGCGACGCGCGAAGAGAAGCATTCGACTCGCGGGCGATCGCGCCTCCTCTTCGAAATGCTCGAAGGGAATCCGCTCCGCAACGGCTGGCGCGACGAGGCGGTGAAGGATGCGCTCGATCTCTGCCTGTCATGCAAGGGGTGCCGCGGCGAGTGCCCGGTCAATGTCGACATGGCGACGTACAAGTCCGAATTCCTGTCGCACTACTACGCGGGGCGCTGGCGCCCAATGGCTGCGTACGCCTTCGGATTGATGCCCTGGTGGGCGCGCGCGGCGGGACATATGCCGAGCGTCGTGAATTTCTTCACGCAGACGCCGGGGCTCCGCACCATCGCGAAGGCGATTGCGACGATGGCGCCGGAGCGCAGTATCCCGGTCTTTGCACCGCAGACGTTTGTCTCGTGGTTCCGGAAGCGCGCGGTCCGCAACGCCGACAGGCCGGCGGTGCTCCTCTGGCCCGACACCTGGAACAATCATTTCCATCCGACGACCGCGCAGGCCGCCGTCGAGGTGCTCGAAGCGGCCGGCTTTCGGGTCACGCTCCCTGCGGTTTCGCTCTGTTGCGGCCGCCCGCTGTACGACTACGGGATGCTGCCGCTGGCGCGGAAGTTCCTGCTCAAGACGCTCGACGCGCTGCGTCCGCAGATTCGCGATGGCATCCCCGTCGTGGGACTCGAGCCGAGTTGCGTCTCGGTCTTTCGCGACGAACTCGGCAACATGCTTCCGCATGACGAGGATGCGAAGCGCCTTGGTCGCCAGACACTCATGCTGAGCGAATTCCTCCAGGACGAGGCACCGGACTTCAACATCCCGGCGCTGCAGCGGAAGGCGATCGTTCAGGGACATTGCCACCATAAGGCGGTTCTCCGGTTCGACGCCGAAGAGGCGCTGCTCAAGAGAAGCGGACTCGATCACACCGTCCTCGACTCGGGTTGCTGCGGCATGGCTGGGGCATTCGGCTTCGAACGCGGCGCGCATCATGACGTCTCGATCGCCTGTGGCGAGCGCGTCCTGCTCCCGGCGGTCCGCGCCGCCGGGGCCGACACGCTGATTGTGGCGGACGGTTTCAGCTGTCGCGAGCAGATCTCGCAGACGACAGGACGCAGAGCGCTGCACATCGCCGAGCTGCTCAAGATGGCGCTCGACGGCGCCGCCACATCCGCGCAGGCGCACCGGCAATGAGGGGAACGACTCGATGAAGGCGATTGCAATCACGCCCGGCAAAGCCGGCGCACGGATGATCGAACGGCCGGAACCGTCGATCACGGCGGGGGACGAGATCAAGGTGCGCGTGCTGCAGGTCGGAATCTGCGGCACGGATCGCGAAGAAGTGTCCGGCGGCCGCGCAGCCGCTCCACCGGGTGCATCCGATCTCGTCATCGGGCATGAGATGCTCGGCCAGGTTGTCGCAGTTGGCGATGCCGTGAAGCGGGTCACCGCAGGCGATCATCTCGTCTTCACGGTGCGCCGCGGATGCAACCAGTGCGCGTCATGCGCCATGGGCCGGTCGGACATGTGTCAGAGTGGTCAGTATCGTGAGCGCGGGATCAAGGGGATCGATGGCTATCACGCGGAGTTTGTCGTCGACAAGGAAGTGTACGCCATCAAGGTGCCGGCGACGCTGGTCAACGTAGCCGTGCTCACCGAACCACTCTCGGTCGTGGAGAAGGCGATCGACGAGGCCGGACATCTGCAGCGGGCACGCTGTCCCGATGTCGCGATCGCGGCTGACTGGCTGTTCGGGCGGCGCTGTCTCGTCGCAGGGCTCGGCCCGGTCGGGCTGCTCGCCGCGATGGTCCTGTCGCTGCGCGGCGCCGAGGTGTATGGGCTCGATGTGCTCGATGCGAACAGCGCGCGGCCGCAGTGGCTCGAGAAGATCGGCGGCAAGTACATCGACGGTCGCGCGGTCCCGGCGGAGCGCGTCGCCGAGAAGGTCGCGCCGATGGACGTGGTGATCGAAGCGGCGGGGATCGCCAAGCTGGAGTTCAATCTGCTCGACGCACTGGCGTTGAACGGCGTCTGCGTCCTCACCGGCATTCCCGGCGGCGACCGGCCGCTGCAGATCCCCGGCGCCGAGATGGCGCGGCGTCTGGTGCTGGGGAATCAACTACTTGTGGGGAGCGTGAACGCGTCGGCCGGTCATTTCCGGATGGCAATCCAGGACCTCTCGCAAGCAGTGCTTCGGTGGCCGGGGCATGTCGAGAAGCTGCTGCAGCACTACCCGGTCGGAGATTTCGCCAAGCCGATGCAGCAGGCTCAGTCCGGCGCGATCAAGGAAGTCGTCGACTGGGCGACGGGCGCGTCAACGGAATCTCATTGATCCGTTGATCGGCGCTCGACGCGAAAGCGGACGACTGCGGGGATGTCGTCGGCATCGCGCACCACCGCCCAGAGATATTCGCCGCGCACCAGAATATTCGGGCCGGATGCGATCGCGACGGGTGCGTCGATCGTCGCGATCTCCTTCCCCTTTTGATTGAACACGTCGTAGCGAGTGTGACCACTGACTGCCGGGGTGAGCCGCACCCAGAGATTGTGGTCGTCATCGGACGCAAGACCGATGATGACCGGCTTGGTGCGGGGTACGTCACCGGCCGAAATGATCGATGCGTCGAGTTGGGCCTGGGTGAATGCCTTTCGCGCATTGGTGACGGCGCTGTCGCGTTCGGCCGCGCTCACAGCAACCGGCGCTGACGACCCACGAATGACCTGTTGCGTGTCGCCATGTTCGAGGCCAATGCGGTAGATGGCGTACGTCGCTCCCCAGGCACACCAGACAAAGCCCATGGGATCGTACAGCGCCGGCATTGACGGGATGAACGGCACCGGCATCATCATCCCTCCGTGGCTCGATCGCCCTGACCATTGCGGGTACCTGGTATTCGCCGGCGCGCAGTTCGGAGTCGGAAGAGTGTCGGCGTGCTGGGTCTTCATGTTGCGCCGCTCGAGTCGCGATTGCGCCGAGACACCGGGTCGCGCTGGCACGTAGACCGGACTCAGGAGGCGGCCGGTCGCGTCGAAGGTGGCATCCCAGATGTAACCGAAGCTGGTCATCGCGGAGGGGACATCGCGGATGTACTCGCCGTCGTCGCGCCGTACGGAGTAGCGATGGTTGGCAGGATCGTTGACCCAGATCGTCCCGTCCGGGGCCCGCAGGAAGCCGTTGGGCTGCTCGAATTCGCCGGGCCCTCCGCCGTTGCGGCCGATGGTCTTGAGGAACGCGCCCGAAGGCGAGAAGACCTTGATATTCTGCGCCTTGAAGTCGAGCACCAGGACGTTGCCGTTCTTCGAGACTTCGAATCCGCGGATGTCGGCGAGTTCCGCCGCCGGATTCGGATCGGTCGACGATCCGAAGGTCGCCTCGGGGATGAGGCGCCAGCGGGCAACTCCCTGCGCAGAGAGCGGCGCCGCAACCAGGGCGGCCGCGGCAAGGGCGGAGACGAAGCGGTTGGGGTGCATGAGTTGAGGATACGGCTCGATCGCGGGAATGCCAATGGTGGCGGGCTGAGCGGCTATCGGACGAGGATTTCCGTACCTTGAACTCGTTCCAATCCTGCGCTCTTCACACTGAATTCCAGCAGGTAGCGCCCCGAATGGATATGAGAAAGATCCAGTCCCTTATGGACCCCGGCGAGCCCAGTGGGGAGCGTCATCGGGAAGACGATCTGAATGGCCGCGTGGTCGGCCCGCTTGCCGTGGTCGACCCGGTAAGCTCGAAAGGTGGCCGTCGCGGAGCCGAGCTGTTGCTCCGTTCGCACCTGCACGAAGAGGTCGACCGCCTCCTTACGGTCGATCGACCCCAGAGGGGCGAGCACGACCGAGTCGTCACCGGATGTCCACGCAAGATGTTGCGAAGCCTGGCCGACCACGATATCGGAGAGTGCCAAAGGACCCTCGCGAATCGGCGGATCCGCGTGATCGAGAATTCCCCGTCGCGCTGCAGACTGCGTCACCGCCACCGCCCAGTCGCTCGCGTTCTCACGACGCGGAAGTACCACCACTTCCTCCAGGGCACCTTCCCGTTTTTCCGGGACGGGGCGACGACGAATAAACGTAGTGTCAGTCCACGCACCACTCGCTCCGTCCCGCTCCCGAAAGTGCAGCACAAGCTGCACGAACTGGTCGGAGAAACCTGAGGGCGCCAACCCGCTCACCGCGACCGCGTCCGTCAAGACCGAAATCGGAAGACCCTGCGAGTCCCACAACCGGAAACGGGACGCTGCGATCGGGATCTCGTGGATTTCGGGATCGAGAACTGGCGCGCATGGCGGGCGGGGCATCGGGCGAGCCGAGGACCCCGCCTGGTTCGGCGGAACGAACAATGGCCCCCAGTTGGCGTACGACTGGGTGCAGGACCGGAAGGCACCGCGTGCATACGTCACAACGAAGAAGTGATGGCCAAGGACAGCAGCGATCGGTTCGTGCGCGATTTGCGCCGCGTTCTGCAGTCTCCTGTCCACCCATCGCAGGCGCCGAACGCTATCCGACTGCGACATCCAGTCGGCTGTGAGGCCGGAGTCCATTGCCGCCAGAACAAATGGTGGACCCCGTCCGCGGCCAATGTCGACCGTCCGGCTCCGGAAATCGAGGTGCCAGGCAACCTCTCGTCGTGATTGTTTGTCGTGCGCGGCAGCGACGGCTCCCCGAAAATCCTCGCTACCGCCAATTGAATCGGCGAGATGGAACGCAATGTAGGCGAGCCGGAGGAGGTGCCACGTTGAATCGGCGCCATTTGCGAGTGCCCGACTGCTGCATTCCCGCGCGCCGAGAAAGTCCCCGGCTTGGAGCAACATGCTGCTGCAGGCTCGATATGCTCCGGAATCGGCGACGCCGGCTACGACCGACTGAAAGAGCTGGTTGCCGATCGGCCCCGGTTGCTGACCAGTGAGATACCGGGCCCCGTCTGGAAACACCGCGTTGGTGTCGGCCCGGACCGCAACGGGAGCGAGTTCCGCAAGAAGCTTGACCGCGGCGAGGTAACGCGGTTGGCTTCGGATGGCGGTCATCAGGAGCGTGATCGCACCGTCGATGCTCCGCGTGCCGAGAGGCATGAGGAACCCCTGCTGCGCGACGACATTGCGCGTCGCCTCCGTCGCCCGCACGCAAGCGAGATGGACGGCGGCAGAATCCCAAGACGCATCCCGCTGTGAGCGTTCGAGCCGGGATGACAGGGAGAGTTCCACCTCCTGCAGCTTCGACGCTGGCAACTGCTCGGCGGGGCAGAGCCGCGCAACGTCTGCCGCCAACGCCGCCAAGCTGTCGCGGATTGGCGCGAGAACCGGCGGCGTGGAGGGGTGTGCTGCGAGCAGATTGATCAGCGACAGAAACGTGAGCATTCGCAACAACTCAACCGTTCAAGACAATACACCTTCGCCAACGGGCACCGCGCGCTGCCGATGTGAGCCAGCAACAGATGATAGCACTTATTCGACCAATTTCGCTGGCGTTGTCGCACTCGACCAATTCATAGTACAGGAAATTGCATTCGGTGCCGCGGTGTCCGTTGCTCGACGTTCACTGAACTGGTTCCGAGGTAAAATGGCAGAACACCTCGGCGTTTGGACAATCATCGGATTCGCCGCAGAACGAGTCGTCAATGCCCGGAAAGTTGCGGCAGCTGGAGAAAGCACGTTGTGTGCAAATCCGCCACGAATCCTGCTGTCCATCGCATTCATCAGCACAGGCGAAGTACCAACCGTCCGGGCAGTTCGCAAGTTCAGCATGGGCGGCGCGCGAGCCAGCAAGCGCCATCGTTGTCACGGCACACGCTATTGCAATTATCCGCTGTTTCCTGGTCATGTACGTCCTCCTTGTTGTGAGGAATTGGGTGCAACCCTGTTATCGAGCCAGATGAAGCGCATCTTTGACCATTCGTTCAAGCGTCGCGCTGTCTGGAACCCCGGTTAGGCGGAGCTGATTGACCAAGATTGTCGGGGTTCCACGCCCGCCTAACGCTCTCGCGGCAATGGAATCCCGCGCAACCGCTGCGATAGGTGAGGCAGCTCGATTGCAAAGGTTGAACGCAGCGGTATCTGCCACACCTGCGTCTGTGGCATAGCTGGAAAACGGCTTGATACCGAGCGAGTCCTGCTTGGCATAGAGCAAATCGTGCATGGCCTCGAACCGACCTTGCGCGCTCGCACACTCAGCGGCGCGGGCACTTGGTATAGCGAAGCGGTGGTACGGAAGGGGCCAGTGACGAAATACCAGCGAAACGGACGTCGGAAACTCCGCTCGAATCGCTCGAATCACTGGTTCGAAGTGGCGGCACGCAGGGCACTCAAAATCGCCGAACTCGACAATCGTTACGGGTGCGCTAGAAGGACCAAATCGATGACCGACTGCGCTGAATGAAGCCCAATTGGACACCGCAACGGGAGCTCCAGATTGGGGAAGCTGACCAGATGCCTGCTGAGCGTGATCGCGAATTGTGTAACCAGATGCGATGATCGCAGAAAGTACACACAGGGCTACGACTACGTTTGAAACCACTTCTCGGACGCGCGCCATGGGCTCCTCCTACGGATCCGGCAAATAGGGCTCAATACTGACCGTTGAACTGTCATCCGTTACCGCGCAACGAATTGAAATGTCCGCTCGTTTGAAGATGGCCTTCACCCGATCCTTGGCCCGCTTTACGGCTCGCCGTTGCTCGCCGATTCCCAAGCTCAGGATGCCTAACACGGCAGCGAACATTGTTGTATTGCGTATACCACGTGCAATCATGGCCGCAATGGCACGATCCATCTCGCTGAGTTCTAGGTGCCGCGTATCGCGGTAAATCGAGCCGGGATTGATTGATGAATTGTCTCTCTCAACCTTCCCCGCCGCCCCACAAAGTTCGACAACTCTTCTTTCGGACGCCCGGTTCCTGGTAAGCGTGTCTTGCGCAAACACGGCTTCGCGGCGCGCCCGCCGCCTTTCAGCTCGCTCAAGATTCTTCAGGTTTCGCCACGCTGCAAGCTGCAAGTGTGCGAAGACTTCGCGCCCCGTCGTGGCGCGCGCGGCGCTGGGGCGCGCAAGGTAAGCGATCACCGCGTCGTCGACAGCATCGACTATCGCCTGAGCATCCGCTCTCGGGTTCCGCGATTTCATGTACACGAGGAGACGATCGAGGGTAAGGGCAGCGATTGCCTCCGCGGCCTCCGTCAAGTCGCCCCCCAGCAAGCGCGCATGCTGCGCCCCTAGATCCATCAAGAATGAGGACCGAATACGGCGCCCCGATTTCTGGTCAGCGGAGAGCACTTATGCAATTGACTTACCGCCCGCTGCGAAACCTGTCAAGCCGGTGGGCAGTCGAGAACAAGCCAGTCGCCGGAACAATCGTGCACGAGGGCGCCGGGCATCGTCCCGCAGCCAGCAAAGCGAAGCGCTGGCGACATTCACAGGCTAGAGGCGTGCAGCGCACCATCGGTCACAGCCGATACGTTGATTCTCTCCGGGAAACCAATCGTGCTAAGGACCAACACGCGGAATAGGCTCTCCTGAACGAAGTCAGGAATTCTCCTCGCACAATGTCGCGCGCGACCGACATCTTGGCTGCCAGTCGACCCGTTGCTTCGCTTCGCCAAGGATGCGCCTGGGCCCGGAGTACCGACGCCGCCCTCGCGCCGGGCGCCACGCCGGGTTTCATTTCGTCCCGACACGCCCACCCGATCCCCGACGGAGCCGTGCCCGAGATACGCGCCGCGCTGCAGCAGGCCCTGGAACCGACGCATACGCTGGAGCGCGAGCTCACCGGCGGCGGGATGGCGACGGTCTTTGTCGCGCGCGAGAACGCCCTCAACCGGCAAGTCGTGATCAAGGTGCTTCCGCCGGAACTCGCCGCCGAGGTGTCGGTGGAGCGGTTCCGGCGCGAGATCCTCATGTCGGCGGCGCTGCAGCATCCGCACATCGTTCCCGTCATCTCGGCCGGCGAAGTCGGCGGGCTGCCGTACTTCATCATGCCGTTCATCGACGGCGAATCGCTGCGCACCCGCCTCACCCGCGGGCCGCTGGCGGTGCGGGAGACGGTCGGTGTCCTCAAGGATGTGTCGCGCGCGCTGATCTACGCACATGGCCGCGACGTGGTCCACCGCGACATCAAGCCGGACAATATCCTGATCACGGGCGGCTCGGCGGTGGTGACCGACTTCGGGGTCGCAAAGGCGATCAGCGCGTCATCGCGCTCGGCGCGTGGCGGCCGGCAGATCACGCCTGGAGGATCGCCGGCGGCGATCACCGCGCACGGGATCGCGATCGGCACACCGGCATACATGGCGCCCGAACAAGCCGCCGGCGATCCGGCGACAGATCATCGCGCCGATCTCTATGCCCTGGGAATCGTTGCGTGGGAGATGCTGGCCGGGACGGCGCCGTTCCACGGGATCTCGCCGCAGCAGGTGATGGCATCGCAGCTCACCGCGCGTCCGGCGCCGATCGGATCGCGCCGCTACGACGTGCCGAAGGCGCTCGCCGCGATCGTCGATCAATTGCTCGCCAAGGAACCGAAGGACCGGCCGAAGAGCGCTGCCGATGTCGTGCGGATGCTCGACAACCCCGCGGTGGTGAGCGGGAACTTCGCCGCGGCACCAAGGAACCGGGTGCAGCAGGCGAAGCGCGCGGGAGTCGTGGCGATGCTCATCGCCGCGATCGCCGCGGTGCTGTATTTCGTGTTGCGGGGGAAGCGGTAGCTAGAGGATGTACTTCCGCAGGTCGTCGTTCTGCACCACCGACGCAAGCTTCTCCCTCACTGCCGCCGCATCGATCACGATCTTTCGCTCCGACCCATCGGGCAAGCTGAAGAGCAGCTCCTCGACCAGGGTCGACATCACCGTGTGCAGCCGCCGAGCGCCGATGTTCTCCATCCGGTCGTTGGCGATCCACGCCGTTCGCGCGATCTCGTCGATTGCGTCGTCCGTGAAGGCGAGCTCGCATTTCTCCGCCGCGACGAGCGCACTGTATTGACGCGTCAATGCATTCTCGGGCTCGGTGAGGATGCGGATGAAATCCTTCTCGGTGAGCGGCTCCAGCTCGACGCGGATCGGGAAGCGCCCCTGCAACTCGGGGATCAGGTCCGACGGCTTCGACACATGGAATGCACCGGCGGCGACGAAGAGGACGTGGTCGGTGCGGACGTAGCCGTAGCGGGTCTGCACCGTCGATCCCTCGACGATCGGCAGCAGGTCGCGCTGCACTCCTTCGCGTGAGACATCGGGCCCGCTCGGATTCCGCTCGCCGGCGATCTTGTCGATCTCGTCGATGAAGATGATACCGTGGTTCTCGACGCGGTCGAGCGCCTCGTTCACCGTCTCGTCCATGTCGACGAGCTTGCGGAGTTCCTCGTCCTCGAGGATCCGACGGGCCTCCGGGATGCGGGCGCTGCGCCGCTTCTTCTTGCGCGGCAGCATCTCCATCAGCCATTCGCTGAAGGCCGAATCGACCTCCATCATCCCCGGCGGCTGCGAGCTCTCGGGCGACGGATAATTCATCGGCGTCACCTCGATCTCGACCTCGCGCTCGTCGAGTTTCCCTTCGAGGAGCTGCTCGCGAAGTTTCTCGCGCGATTCCTTGCGGCGCTGGCGCAGCGCGGGATCGTTCTCCTCCGCCTCGACCTTGGGCAGGAGCAGATCGAGAATGCGTTCGATCGCCTGCGCCTCGGCCTTCGGCCAGACCTCATCTTCGCGCTCGGCACGCACCAGCGAGATCGCGGCGTCGACCAGGTCGCGCACCATCGACTCGACATCGCGCCCGACGTACCCGACCTCGGTGAACTTCGACGCCTCGACCTTGACGAATGGTGCGCCGGCAAGGCGCGCGAGCCGACGCGCGATCTCGGTCTTCCCTACCCCGGTCGGTCCGATCAGGATGATGTTGCTCGGCGTGATCTCATCGCGGATGTTCTCCGGCGCCTGCGAGCGCCGCCAGCGATTGCGGATCGCGATCGCGATCGCCTTCTTCGCCGCCCCCTGGCCGACGATGTAGCGATCGAGCTCGGCGACGATCTGGCGCGGCGGGAGCTCCTCGAGCCAGGGGAGTGCCGGCGGTTGTGCCTCGGTAGGTGCGGTCATGCCGAGGCAGGCAGTTCGAGGACGGTGATGTTGGCGTTGGTGAAGACGCAGATCTCAGCGGCGATCGCGAGCGACCGCTCGACGATGGCACGCGCGCTGAGACGATCGTCGGGATAGAGCGCGCGCGCCGCGGCGAGCGCGTAGGTCCCGCCGGAACCGACCGCCATGATCCCGTCGTCGGGTTCGATCAGCTCGCCGGTGCCGCTCAGCAGAAAGACGTGATCGATATCGGCGACGACGAGGAGCGCCTCGAGCCGGCGGAGAAAGCGATCGCCGCGCCAGTCCTTGGCGAGCTCGGTCGCTGCGCGGGTGAGGTTCCCCGGGTAGCGATCGAACTTCTCCTCGAATCGCTCGAAGAGTGTCAGCGCGTCGGCCACGGAGCCGGCGAATCCGGCAAGGATCCGCCCGCCCTTGAGGGTCCGCACCTTGTTGGCGCGCGACTTCACCACTGTAGTATCGATGGATACCTGGCCGTCGCCGCCGAGCGCGACCTGACCGTTCTTGCGGACCGCGATGATCGTCGTGCCGTGGAATTCCGTCATTTCCTCGCCCGCGGATGTGCCTTGTGGTAGACCTGCTTCAATCGTTCGACCGACGTGTGGGTGTACACCTGCGTGGTGGCCAGTGACGCGTGGCCGAGCAGTTCCTGCACCGCGCGAAGGTCGGCACCGGCGTCGAGGAGGTGCGTCGCAAACGAGTGCCGCATCGAGTGCGTGCGCATCCCGTCGGCGCCGATCGCGTCGTACATCCGGTGCATCCGCCGCTGCACGGTCACCGCACTCAGCCGCTTCCCGCGCCGTCCCACGAAAATCGCGGCGCGATCGCTTCCCGCCGCCTTCACCATTTCGTCGCGGAGAGGAAGGTAGCGTCGCAGTGCAAGACTCGCCCGCGTCCCCACCGGAACGATCCGCTCCTTGCGCCCCTTCCCGAGGACCTTGACCTGATCGCTCACCAGGTCGAGCTGGCGGGAATCGAGCATCCGGAGCTCGGAGAGGCGCAGCCCCGACGAATAGAAGAGCTCCAGCATTGCGAGGTCACGCATCGCGTCGAATTCTCCCGACTCGGCGAGCGCCTCGGCGTACGCAAAGAGCTGGTCGATCTGATCCCGCAGGAGATAGCCGGGCAGGCGTCGTTCGAGCCGCGGCGTGCGCGCCGATCGGATCGCCGGGATGTCGATGTCGTATTCGATGTGCAGCCAGCGGTAGAACGACCGGAGCGCCGAGAGCGCGCGTGCCGCCGATCGCTTGGAGAGACCGCGACGTTCGAGCTCACCGAGGAAGCCGCGCAGGGCGAGGCGGTCGACCGCTTCGAACGACCAGGCCGTCCCCTCGGTGCGACGATCGAGAAAATCGCAGAAGGCGTCCAGGTCGCGGCGATAGGCGGAGACGGTATTCGGCGACTGATCGCGCGCCTTGACGAGGTGTTCGAGGAATCCGGCGACGAGGGCGCGGGGAGGGGTCGTCATCCCGAGGCGAACAGGTCCGATGCTTCGATCCACTCCGCAAACGCGCTGCGCGCCCGCTCGACCATGGCGCCCTTTCGGTCGCTCTTCGCGACCGTCGGCAACGGGTCGAGCAACCCGAAGTTGGCGTTCATCGGCTGGAAATGCGCCGGGTTCGCCTCCGCGAGATACCGAAGGAGCGCACCGAGCATCGTGGTCGGCGGCGGGACCAACGGCGATTCACCGTTCAGTGCGCGCGCGAGGTTGATTCCGGCAAGGATCCCGGTGCCGAGCGACTCGGTGTATCCCTCGACGCCGGTGAGCTGGCCGGCGAAGAAGACCGGCGCGCCGTCCTTGAGTTGCAGTGCCGGGCCGAGCGCCGCCGGCGCGTTGATGTAACTGTTGCGATGGATGCTGCCGTAGCGGAAGAACTCCGCGGCAGCGAGTCCGGGGATCTGGCGCAGCACGCGTTGCTGTTCGGGAATGCGCAGTCGCGTCTGGAAGCCGACGAGGTTCCACATCTGCCCGACCTTGTCTTCGCGGCGCAGCTGCACCACGGCGTACGGCTCGCGGCCGGTCCGCGGATCGTGGAGGCCGATCGGCTTCATCGGCCCGAAGCGAAGCGTCTCGCGACCGCGCTTCGCCATCTCCTCGACCGGCAGGCATCCTTCGAAGTACGCCGCGTCGTCGAACTCGTGCCCGTGAAACTGATCGGCGGCGACGAGTTCGTCGATGAGGTGCTCGTACTCCTCGCGGGTGAGCGGCGCGTTGAGGTAATCGTCGCCATCACCCTTCCCCCACCGCGACTTCGCATACAACCGCTCGTGATCGAGCGACTCCGCGCTGACGATCGGCGCGATGGCGTCGTAGAACGCGAGTGCACCGGCACCGACCCGATCGGCGATCGCCTTGGCCAGCGCATCCGAGGTGAGCGGGCCGGTCGCGATGACGCCCGCGTCGGGGATCGCACTCACTTCGCGCCGTTCGATGGTGATCAGCGGATGACTGCTCACCTTGGCGTGCACCAATTGCGAAAAGATGTCGCGGTCGACGGCGAGTGCGGCACCACCGGGAACGCGCGCTTCATCGGCGAGCGGCAGCAGGAGCGAACCGAGATCGCGCAACTCCGCCTTGAGGAGTCCGTGCGCGTTCTGCAATTCGACCGACTTGAAGGAATTGCTGCAGACGAGTTCGCCCAGGCGATCGGTCTGGTGTGCCGCCGTGCGAACGACCGGGCGCATCTCGACGATCGAAACGGGAGTGCCGCGCTCGGCGATCGCCCATGCAGCCTCGCATCCGGCGAGGCCGCCGCCAACGATCGTCGGCGTCACGACGTCGCGGCGCGGGAGCGACGTGCCGGCCGGCGAGCTCGCCCTTTCCCCTGCGGTGCCTTGCCACGGTCGGCCAGAAGCGCCACCGCCTGGTCGAGGGTGAACGCGTTCATGTCGGCGCCGCGCGGAAGCGACGCATTGAGGTCACCGTGCTTGACGTACGGGCCATACTTCCCTTCGAACAGGTTCACCGGCTGCTGATCGGACGGATGATTGCCGAGGGTGCGAAGCGGAGTGGCCGCCACACCGCGGCGACCGCGCGCCGCTTTCGGTTCGGCGAGCAGTTGCAACGCACGCTCGAGGTTCACCGTGAGGACATTGTCCTCGCCCTTGAGCGAACGAAATTCCGCTTCACCCTTCCCCTTGTCGTGGAGAATGTACGGGCCGAACCGACCGAGCCCCGCCTTGACCGGACGGTGCGTCTCGGGGTGCTCGCCGAGCGTGCGCGGCAGCGCGAGGAGACCGACCGCCATCTCGAGCGTCACGTCGTCAGGCTTGACGCCTTTCGGAAGCGACGCGCGCTTCGGCTTGTTCTTCCCTTCCACCTCACCGAGCTGCACGTACGGTCCGTACTGCCCCTCGAGGAGGTAGATCGGATCGCCGGTTTCGGGATGGGTGCCGACCGATGCCGGTCCCTCGGCGCGCTGGCGGAGCAACGTCTCGACGCGTTCGGCGGTGATGTCGGCCGGCGTGGCGTCGCGCGGCAGCGATGCACGCAGCGGCGTGTCGCCCTCTTCCCGCTCGACGTAGGGGCCGAACCGCCCGATGCGCACCGTGGCGCCGAGGCCGTCGAGTGCGACGATCCGCGCTTCCGACGGCTTGATCTCCTTCTCGCCCAGCGCGGTCTGATTCTGCAAGCCCTCGTCGCCGAGATAGAACTCGCGAAGATAGCCCAGATGATCGGAGTCGCCGGCGGCGATTTCGTCGAGACGATCTTCCATTCCCTTGGTGAATTCGACGTCGACGAGATGCCCGAAGTGGCGGATCAGCAGATCGGTGACGGCAAAGGCGGTGAAGGTCGGAATCAGCGCCTGCCCCTGGCGCACCACGTAGCCGCGGTCGACAATCGTCCCGATGATGCTGGCGTAGGTCGACGGACGACCGACGCCGTTCTCTTCGAGCGCCTTGACCAGCGACGCTTCGGTGAATCGTGCCGGCGGCTTGGTCTCGTGACCGAGCGGCTCCAGCGCGGTGCAGTTCGGCGTGTCGTCGACGGCGAGCGGCGGGAGCGGCGTGTCGCGATCCTCGATCGCCGCCTCGGGGTCATCGGAGCCTTCGACATAGGCGCGGAGAAAGCCGGCGAACTCGGTGCGCAACCCGTTCGCCCTGAAGGTCGCGTTGAGCGCCTGCAGCTCGACGGTCGTCGCGGTCTTGCGGGCATCGCGCATCTGCGACGCCATGGTGCGCTTCCAGATCAGGTCGTACAGTGCGAACTCATCGCCCTCGAGCCCGGTCTGATCCGGGGTGCGGAAGACACTCCCCGCGGGGCGGATCGCCTCGTGCGCTTCCTGCGCGTTGGCGACCTTGTTGGTGTAGTGACGCGGGGCGTCGGGAAGATATTCGTCGCCGTACAGTCCCTTCACCAGCGACCGCGCCGCAGTGAGCGCCTGCTCGGAGAGCGCGACAGAATCGGTACGCATGTAGGTGATGTAGCCGCGCTCGTAGAGGCGCTGCGCGATCTGCATCGTCTGCTTGGCGGAGTACCGGAGCTTGCGGTTGGCTTCCTGCTGCAGCGTCGATGTGGTGAACGGCGCATACGGCCGCATGGTACGCGGCGTCTGTTCGACCGAGGTGATGCGCCATTTCGCGTCGCGCAGCGTGTCGACGAGGGTGCGGGCGGTGGCTTCGTCGAGGAGGACGACGTCGACGTCGCGCGCGAGCTTGCCGGTCTGCTCGTCGAAGTCCTTGCCGGTGGCGAGGCGCTTTCCGTCGAGGGCGATCATTCCCGCTTCGAACGATGCGTCGCCGTGCGACAGGGTGGCCGAGAGATCCCAGTAGGAGCCGGTCCTGAAGGCGAGGCGCTCGCGTTCGCGATCGACGATCAATCGCGTGGCGACCGACTGCACCCGCCCGGCGGAGAGACCGAACGCGACCTTCTTCCAGAGCAGCGGCGACAGCGTGTATCCGACGAGACGGTCGAGAATGCGCCGCGTCTCCTGCGCGCGGACGAGATTCTGGTCGACGTCGCGCGTGTGCTCGAGCGCTTCCTGGATCGCCTCACGGGTGATCTCATGGAAGACCATCCGCCGCACCGGAATCTTCGGCTGCAACAGGTCGAGCAGATGCCACGAAATGCTCTCGCCTTCGCGGTCTTCGTCGGTCGCGAGGTAGAGCGTGTCGACGTCCTTCAATTCATCCTTGAGCTCGCGAACGATGACCTTCTTGTCGCTCGGGATCACGTACAGCGGCTGGAAGTCGTTGGCGACGTCGACGCCGAATCGCGCCCACTCCTGCCCCTTGTATTTGGCGGGGATCTCCTTGGCGTCTGACGGGAGGTCGCGCACATGACCCATCGAGGCCGCCACGGTGTAGCCGTCGGGGAGAAACCCCTTGATCGTGCGCGCCTTGGTCGGTGACTCGACGATCACCAGGGCGCGACCGAGCCCGCCGGACTGTCCGGCGCCCCTGCTTCGGCTTCGGGAAGAACTCTTCTTCGGCATTCCAATCCTATGGCTGCGATCGCGGTGCGTTGGAGCGAACCGCCGGTGATGTCATCACTACTGTCGTCCAGATGGTCAAGAAGGACAAGCCCGGCCGCGTGGCCGGGCCGCAGGACTAATAGTCTACTGGTCCCACTGGTCGCAAGGAGTGGCGAGTCAAATACCGGCTCAGCAACGACTTACCAATTGCCGTACTGCCGTGCTGCGACCGATACCGCCGCCGCGACCGCTTCGACGGCAGCATCGCCAGTCGCGATTTCGAGGTCCGCGAGGCGATAGAAGCGCTCCCTGATGCGGAAAAGATCAGTGATTCGTCGCTCCAACTCGTCGCCGTCGAGGAGCGGACGGGTCCGGTCGCCGGCGAGCCGGGCCGCGGCGTCGGATGGCGCAATAGATAGGTATATGACGAGAGTGCGGCCGGTCACCGATTCGAGGTTTCCCGGCTCCGCCGCCCACCCAGCACCGGCGGCGATCACCTGGGGCGCTTCGTCCAGCGCCTGCCGCAAGGCGGCTCGCTCCAGATCGCGGAAGTGGGGTTCACCATGGCCCGCGAAGATCTCGCGGATTGGCTGTCCGGCATCGCGGACGATCCGCTCGTCAAGGTCGCACCACGACGCTTCGAGCAGCTTCGCTGCATGCGGCGCCACGGCGCTCTTCCCCGCGCCCGGAAGCCCGATCAGGATGATGTGACGGGGAGCGGTCAGCCGCCCTCCGACCGGGGGGCGGCAGCGTCGGATTGGGCGCGAACGGCATCCCAGCGGCGCCCGGCGGCGGCGAGGTACCCTTCGAGATTACGGCGAGTCTCGGTCAGCGCATCCCCACCAAACTTCTCCAGCATCGCGTCGGCGAGGACAATCGCAACCAGCGCTTCCGCGATCACCCCCATGGCGGGAACCGCGGTCACGTCGGAGCGTTCGCTCTGTGCGTTGGCTTCGGCGCCGGTGGCGAGGTTGACGGTCTTGAGCGGCGACATCAACGTCGAGATCGGCTTCATCGCGACGCGCACAACGAGCGGCTCGCCGGTGGTCATTCCCCCTTCGAGTCCGCCGGCGTTGTTGCCAATGCGCGCAAAGCCGGCGCGGGGGTCGCGTGCACTCGGGGAACGATCCCTCGCTTCGCTCGGGATGACATCGGAAGGCGTTACGCCATCGGATGTCACAATCGGATCGTGTACCGCGGAGCCGGGGCGCCGCGCGGCTTCGAAGCCGAGACCGATTTCGACGCCTTTCACTGCGGGGATCGACATCAGCGTTCCGGCGAGGCGACCGTCGAGCTTCCTGTCCCAGCTCACGTGGCTGCCGAGACCGACCGGGAGCCCGCGCGCAACGACTTCGATTTCGCCGCCGAGGGTGTCGCCGTCCTTTTTCGCCCGGTCGATGCGCGCGATCATCTCCGCTTCAGCAACGGGGTCGAGCGTCCGCACCGGTGAGGCGTCGCTGGCGTCGTCGAGGGGTGCGGGGAGCGGCGCCGGCGCGTTGGCGCGGATTCCGCCCAGCGAGACGAGATGGGAACCGATCTCGACGCCAAGCTCCGCGAGGAGGCATCGTGCCACGGCGCCCGCGGCGACCCGCGCCGCCGTTTCCCGCGCCGAAGCGCGTTCGAGGATGTCGCGGGCATCGAGTCGGTCGTACTTGATCACGCCGACCAGATCGGCATGGCCGGGCCGCGGCCGCGTGACCCGGCGCCGGCGCGCGTCGCCAGGCGTTCCCTCGGCGGCCATGACGTCTTCCCAGTTGGCCCAGTCTCGATTGTGAATCAGCATCGCGATCGGCGACCCGATCGTCTCGCCGGCGCGAACTCCGGCGAGCCATTCGATGCGATCCTGCTCGATTTTCATGCGCGCACCGCGGCCGTATCCCTGCATCCGGCGGCCGAGATCCTTGTCGACCGCCGCAGCATCGATCGGAAGGCCGGCGGGAACGCCCTCGACGATGACGACGAGTGCCTTGCCGTGCGATTCGCCTGCGGTCGTGAAGCGGAAGTGCATGATAGAGGATAGCGGAGCGAGAAAGGGCCCCGCAACTTCGCGGGGCCCCTCTCAATGTTCCGGTTCGTCGCCGATCAGTTCGTGGCGGCGGGGTCGTCGAGGATCCGCGGCGTCACCAGGATGATCAGATCCTGGCGGTGCTCGCTGTTGGTCGTGAAGGAGAAGAGGTTGCCGAGGAAGGGCAGCCGCGACAGGAGCGGGATGCCGGACCGGTTGCGGGTCACCGTCGTCACCGTGAGCCCGGCGATCACCGCAGTCTCGCCGTCGTTGACAAGCAGACGGGTGATGCCGTGCTGGATCGGGATGTTGAAGCCGAGGTCGACCGACGCGAGGAGCTGGATCGACGAGCGCTCCACGTCGAGGTCCATCGAGATCTGCCGGTTGGCCGTGACGTGCGGCGTCGCCGTGAGCTTGATGCCGGTTTCCTTGAACTGCACGTTGGCGCGCGGCGCGGTGTTGGCCTGGCCGAACGACGACGCGTCGATGACCCGCACCGGCGTCTGCTCACCGGAGACCAGCTGTGCCTGCCGGTTGTCGAGCGTATTGACGATCGGCTGCGCTTCGACGTCGGTGAGCTGCACCTGTTCGAGGGCCGACAGGAACGACGTGAGCGAGAAGCCGCCGATCGCTGTTGAAAACATCAGGTCGAGTGCCGAACCGGAGATCAGCGCGTCGGCGTTGGAGACGGCGGCGATGGCGTTGCCGCCAAGATCGACGACGTTCTGACCCGGGATGAACGGCTGCCCCGTGGTCGGATCGGTGCGCTGCACCACGCTGTTGAAGAACTGATTCGCAGTGCCGACGTCGTACTTGACGCCGAGTTGCTGGAGTTCGGTGCGGTCGACGAAGATCAGCTTCGCGGCGATCGAGATCGTCGGCGTCTTGAGGTCGAGGTTCTGGATGAACCCTTCGATTGCCGAGATCCGCTGTCCGCCGTCAACGATGATCAGCGAGTTGGTCGAGGTGTCAGCCACCACCGAGCCACGCTTGGTGAGCATCCCCTTGACGTTGTTGGCCATCTCCGCGGCCTTGGCGTAATTGAGCCGGATCACCTTCTGGGTGAGCGGTTCGATCGAATCGTTCTTCGCCAGTTCCTCGGGTGAGTCGACGCGGATGATGTCACCCGCCATGACGGTGGCGGAGAGTCCCTGCTGCGCCAGCAGCGCCTGGAAGATCTCGCTCCAGGTCTGGTTGGTGAGCGTCATCGACACGGTGCCGTTGACGTTCTTCCCCGGAACGATCGAGCGATGCGCGCGGACGGCAAGCTGATTCAGTGCGTCCTCGATCGGCGTCTTGTCCCAGTTGACCGAGAAGCGCGTCGAGTCGCCCTGCTGTGCGTAGCTGGGCCGGGTCGACTGCGAGAGCGGGATCGATGCGGACGACGCAGCGCTGCGCACCAGCACCGGCGTCGCATCGCTTGTGGCTGCGATGGCGTGCGGCATTGAGCCCCAGGCCGCGAACGGCTGGTCGGCGTATGCCACGGACACACTGCCATCGAGCCCCTGCTCCACGCGGAGATCGGGCATCCGGTCGAACTCGATGACGACGCGCACGACGTCGGGCTTGTACTGATTGACCCGGATGTCGCTGATCGCGCCACGGCGCTGCCCGTCGTAGGCCGGGAAGTCACCCTTGGTCGCGGGCTCGAAGTCGAGAATCAGGCGTGCCGGATTCTGCAGCTGGGACTGCCGCACCTCGACACCGCGATCCGCGGCGATCGTGAGGCGTGCCGTCCCGGCAATGCTCGAGAGAGAGAGCGACGAGACCTGGCCTTCCGGCTGGGGTCGCGACGGGCTGGGGCTCAGGCCGACGAGAATCGGCAGCAGCGCCCACGAGATAGTTCCGAGCTTCATGGTGTCTCGTCCCCCGGTTTGCGGAGCGAGTAGGATTGTTCGCGCGCGGTCCCGAAGTCGTCCTCGCGCAGCTTGACGGTGTTCTCGGCGATGGTGACCACCGAGAGTCGGCCGAGCCGCTGGCCGGACACCAGGGTATAGCGCTTGTCGTTCCCGATATCACGGAAGGTCGCGATGCTTCCTTCCGGACGGCGCGAATCGTACAGAATGGCGACGAGCTTGAGGTCGGCGAGTTCCGGTCCGCGGTCGAGCTGTACCTGGATCGGCATGAATGGATCGTGCATCCCGCTGCTTTCGTACTTGTAGGTCTCGCGAACCATCGGACGGACACCTGCAGCCGCCAGCGTGTCGAACGGATGCTGGTAGGCCACCACCTTGGGTGCACCAGGCTTGGCTGCAGCAGCCGGCTTGGGTGTCGAATCCTCGACGCCTGCGGCCGCGGTGGGCGCCGGTGGCGTCTTGCTGCCGCACGCGGCGAGGAAGAACGCCGGGAGAACGAGCAGCGACCGCTTAGTTGCCATGGGTCGAGTCTCCCGAGGTCGAATCACCAGCGGTGGCCGACTTGACGTAGGTCCGCACGGTGAAGTGCGCCTCGAGGAGCGAGGTGGTATCGCCAAACGCGCGCGCCTGCTGCATCGAGGCGCCGGCGAGCTTGACGTCGCCCGGCACCATGATCCGCCGCAGCGATGCGATGTCGGTGAGGAATTCCGCGACCTGGTGATAGTGGCCGACGACCGAGAACTGGTAGGCGTAGGTGTCGAACGGCGCGGGCCCCGGCTGCGGGGCAACCGGCTGGAACGACGTCATCCGCACCCCGCGCACCCGCGACCGCATGTTCACGTCATCGAGCATGTTGTTCACTTCGCGCTGCTCGGGGACGAGCGTCCGCAACAGGGCGAGCGACGAGCGATAGGCGGCGACGCGCTTCTGCACGTCTTCCACCGACTCACGGGTCAGGTCGCGCTTGGCGACATCGATCTTGGTCTGCAGCGTCTTGATCGAATCGGCGATCGAATCGGCGTGCATCTCGCGCGCATGCAGGCCGGTCATGTGCACCATTGACAGGCCGTCGCCGGTGTAGGCGATGTAGCCGATGGCGATCGCGATGATCGCGAGCAGGACTGTGGTGGTTCTCGAAGATTCGCCCATGGTTACCTCACCGTCGATTCTAGGATCGGCACGGTCTGGACCTGGGTCGAATCGGCGCGCGTGAAGGTCGCCTGCACGGTGAAGGCGGTGAGCGGACGATTGCTCCGGTCGATCACCGTTTCGGTCTTGACCGGCACCACGTTGGTGAGCCAGTGCGAATCACCGAGCCGGCGCAGGAACGCGGTGTAGTTCTGCAGATCGCTGGTCTGGCCGGCGATGAGCACGGTGACCGGCGCGTTGCCGAGGGTATCGGCCGGGACCGAGACCTGCGAGACGCTGGTCAGCCAGGTGAACTCCGGCATCGCGCCCGAGATCTCGTCGAGGATGTGCGACCAGGTGTAGCGCGCCTGGTCGACCGATGAAATCGTGCCGATCTGCGCCAGGATCGAGTCGCGGACCCCTTCTTCCTTGCGCTTCTCGGCGGTGAACGTCTGGTATCGCTGATACTCGTCATGGGTCTTCTGCATCTCGGGCTCGAGCGCGTGGAGACGCGACGAGGTGTGCAGGTACATCGCGCCAATCACGCCGGCGACGAGCACCCACGCCCCGATGGCGACCGCCGGTCCCGGTTCCTTGATGCGCGAGCCGAGGCCGCGAAGCTTCTCGCCGAATCCGGCGAAGGCGCTCCCCTTGGCGGATTGCCGCCGGGCGCCAGGCTTGAGATTGATGTTGATCACGGGCGGTTCCTCATGCGACAGACCGCAGGGCGAGACCGACAGGAAGCATGAGCAGCGGCGACACTTCGTCGACGTTGAGTCCGTCGAAGGCACCTGGAGCGACGTCGAGGCGTTCGATGGCGTGGGCCGGCGTCACCGGCACGCGGAGACGATCGGAGAGTACCGCCGCGATCCCCGGGACGCGCGATCCGCCGCCGGTGACGTAAAGGCGTGACAGCGACCCGACCGGCCGGTTGGACGTCTGCAGGAACGCTGCGGCGCGCTCGATGCCGAGGGCCATCTCCTCACCGCGCGTCGCGACGTGCGGCGCGAGGGCCGGATCGGGATCGGTACCGCGCACCACGCGATCGGCGGCGTCGGCGGCAAGGCCGCGCTCACGCTGCAGATCCTCGCGCAGCCGGCGGACTCCGATGGGAAGATCACGGGTGAGGACGGGGACGCCGTCCTCGAGCAGGTTCACCGTCGTCGTCTCGTGGCCGACATTCGCCAGCGCCACCACGCCGCGCATCGCGTCGGGATAGTTGCGCTCGAAGGCGTTGTGCAGGGCGAAGGCGTCGACATCGATGATGCTGGCGTCGAGTCCGATCTCGCCGAGCAGGGTGAGCTTCGATTCGACCAGTTCCCGCTTCGCCGCGACGAGAAGCACCTGCATCTGCAGGCCGTCACCGTCGGGGTCGAGGATCTGGAAGTCGAGCTCCACGTTTTCGGGATCGAACGGGACGTGCTGATCGGCTTCCCAGCGAATCACTTCGCGGGCTTCCGCGTCCTTCATCCGGTCCATCTGGATCTTCTTGATGATCACATCGCGGCCACCGACGCCGACGACGACTTCCTTCGCCTTGACCTGCGTGTCGTCGAGCAGCTTGCGCACCGCCTCGGCGACGAGCGTCGGATCCATGACTTCACCTTCGACGATCGCGTCGTCGGCAACGCGAGCGAGCGCGACCTTTTCGAGCACCGGCTGACCCGAGGCGTGATTGATGATCACGGCCTTGATGTAACCGCTGCCGATGTCGAGCCCAACAGTGGAGCGCGAACGCGGGAAGAGCGCCATAGGTGCCCGGATTGTGCGGTGGAAGGTTCTCGCAACGTAGCGTGGCACCGAAGGTGGTGTCAAGCGGTTACGATCGAGTAACCCATTGCCAAACTTGTACTTACCTGTTCAGGAGACCGGTCTGGAATCGACCGTCGCCGCGAGTCCTGAAACGGTAGCTAGCAGTCCCCGTGCCACTCGTTTCAGAATCGAGCCATTCTCCCTAACACCCGGACAGTATCGGCGGCACGACGGACGAGCAGGAGACTGGCTCGACGTGTGGCGACCAGCGAGCCGTCCGCCGCGCGGCGCTCCGCCGTCGCGCTGAGCGTGATCAGCGTCCCACGGCGCGCTCCGACGGCGAGATACGACCAGCCATCGCCGCGCACGACCCGAGGGAAGGAAATCGCGGCGTGGTCGGCGAGCCCGGCAAGATCCGCCGCGCGCTCGACCGAGATCGACGCCAGTGCGCCGTCGGCGATGAGCTGCGCTTCGGTCGCCCAGCGGTTGTCGGCGGCCAGCCGGAGTCGCGCGTTGCATGCAGTCAGCGCCACGATCGATAGCGAGCTCATGAGGAAGAGCGCGATCAGCACCAGGAGCAGCGCGGCGCCCCGCCGGCCATTCACGGCGGCCCCAGTGGAAAGACCGTGATGGTCGAGTCTTCGCCGTCGGGGCGAATCGTCGCAGCAAGGGCCGGGATGCGGAGCTCGATCGATCCCGATCTCGGCGCCAGCGGCCCCGCGAACGGCTGCACCGACGACGAATGGTCCTGCGGCAGGAGGCCAAGCCAGTCGTAGGCGCCGCTGGAGTAGATCCGCAGTTCGACCGGCTCGATCGCGCGCACGAAGATGGTGCCGTCGGCCGGTCCACGAACGACGAGGCGAGTCGCCGGTGATGGATCACCGGGACAGTGATCGACCACGACGGAGTCGATCGGCATCGAATCCCAGGTGGCGGCCATGGGATCGGTGAGAAGCCACGCGGCGTCTCGTCCCGCCTCGGGCGCTCGCGTGCCGTGCCACGCGCTATCGGGGTAGATCAGGTCGGAATCGGCCACGGCGCACGGGACCGCCGCACCGACGCCGCGACGCAGCGCAAGCGACGTCGTGGACGTGACTGCGACGTCGCTGATCCCGGCGTCGCCGAGTTCTCGCTCGAGGAGGCGTCCGAGCGACAGCGTGGTCCGGTCGACCGTGAGTCCGCTGGTGGCCCTGGTGGTGACATGCGCAACGTGCCGCAGCAGGTCGATGGTGATCGACGCGACGATCGCGAGCACGACCAGGGAGATCATCAGCTCGATGAGCGTGAATCCCCGCCTCATGGGCCGCACCGCCACACGACGTTCAGCGACGGCCGGTCGGCGGTCGCCGGCAGGATCGCAACGCCGGTGTCGGGATCCGCCGCCGTGACGCACGCCGGCGCCGTCTCCGCTCGGCGGTACTCCGCCCAGCGTGCTGCGTCCGCCGCTGCACCGGCGCGGGCGTGACGGTCGAAGCGTTCGACGGCGAGCGCGGTCGCGAGGGCCGCAGCTCCGATGCATTCGAGCAGCACGAGGGCGATGATCAATTCGACGAGCGAATCGCCGCGGCGAGTCAGCAGACGCACAGACGCCTCCGGGAATGGAGGCGGTATGAAAGAGGATCAACGCGGCGATCGCGGAACAATCCGACGCCGCACGGCGCCAGGAAAAGCAACAAGGGGCCTCGACGTCGCCGTCGAGACCCCTCGTCGAGATCAGGAGTTGATCAGGTCACGGGCAGGTGATGTTCCCATCGGCGCCCGAGGTCGCGCCTGCACCCACCTGTACGTGGCAGGTCGTGATGCCGGTCGAGATCGACGTGTTCGACGCCGTCACCGTGTACCCGCTCGCCACCGGCGAGATCGACATCGTATTGCCGTTCGACACGATGAAATTGC